>JAEZLG010000023.1 GCA_023435855.1 Bacillota bacterium
AGGATGGGCTGTATGAAGGTAAAAACGAGAATAAACGCCACCACAAGCACGAGGAACATCGCCACGCGGTTCTTACTGAATACTTTAAATGTGCTGCGCCAGTAGGAGTAGTTGCTGTAGCCGGTACGTTCTACGGCTGATGCGTCAAACGATGCAAAACCGAAAAGCTCCTGCTCGGTTAAGCTGTCGCGAAGCATTTGATGCATGCTCTCCTCGAGCCGCTCAACTTTGGGATTTTTAAATCGCAAGCCCATTACCTGCTCCCCTCCTTTTTCGCAAAACTGATGCGCGGGTCGAGGGCTACCATAAGCAGGTCACCGAGAATGAGGCCGATGATGCCGACCGTTGCGTACAGCACCACGATACCTTGCACCATGCTGTTATCCTGCTTTTTGATGACATCCACCAACAGCCCGCCCATGCCGGGAATGCTGTAGAGTGATTCAAGATAGATGGACCCGATTACGGTATTTAAAAGAGATGTGGGCAGGTACTGCGCCATCGGCACAATGGCGTTACGGAAGATATGCCTGTACATGATTTTCCCGCTCGATACGCCCTTTATTTTAGCGAGCTGCACATAGTCCTTTGTACTTTGGTCTACCATGTAGCGCCTGAGCCACATCGCATAATAGGCGATATTCCCAAGCGACATGGAAAGGACCGGCAGTATCCAAGATACCCAGTTATTCGGTTTAAATAAGAGACTTATCCCAAAAAGCTCCGTGCCGTAGAGCTGGATGAACAAATAATAGACCGCCGCAGGCACCGCCTGAATAAACACAATAAATACCGTGCCCAGATGGTCGAAAAACTTCCCTTTGTATTTGGCCATAATTACACCCATTGGAAGCCCCACAATAAGCGCTACCAACAGAGAAAGACTGCCAAACTGAATGGACACAGGAATTTTCGGCGCAATAATTTCTGTTACCGGCACATCCCTTCGATAGATGCGGGATACGCCTAAATCGCCCTGAAAGAACGATTTAAAAAAATTCCAAAGCTGCTCGTACATGGGCTTTGTAAGACCCAGCTGTTCGAGGCCGTTTTGGATTTGAAAGCTGCTCATTTTATCAAAGTTGGCGAAATAGCCTTCGATGGGCATTTGTCTGAGCAATATGAAAACGATAGAAAGTATAAGTACAAGCGTCAGTAAGGATCGCAGAAAGCGTTTAGAGAGATATTTGAGCATCTTTGTATCCTTCCTTCAAGAAGAGATCCTGCGAAGAGCCCATTCGGACTCTTCGCAGGCAAACAATGCTTGGAGTTTAGTTTCACGATTCGGCTTTTCAGCCGCATGCTGTGCCTATTTGGCGCCAATCTTTGTAAGCCATGCATCATAGCTGGCCTGGTATTCTTCCATCGTAACGAAATGATCCTTGATGGTCTGGCCTTTGTAGCGCAGGTTCGAAACGCCGCAGGGCGCGTACTGGCCTTCAAACAGGTCGAGCGTAGTGGCGATGTAGGTGGCAGGCATGATCATGTACGGTACGATGATGGCATGCTCTATAAGGATGGCTTCGGCTTCGGCAAAAGCGGCATAGCGAGCAGCCGGTTCGGTAAGCGCCTTTGCTTCCTCGACCTTGGCATAGTACTCGGTAAGGATGGGGGTAAGGGCGTTGTTCTCATCGAGATTCACGTCCATTTTGTTGTAAGAGTTGCCTTTGTGGGTTACGCCATCTTCGTTAAGCGAGGGTGAAAACGGTTCTGCCCAGGTGGACGGATCTTCATAGTCCGCACCCCAGTTGCAGCGCATGAACGAATACACGCCCGCGCGGCGCGTCTTCGAAAGGAAGCTGTCGGCAGCCGCACCGTTGAGTACGACGGTCACGTAATCAGCACCCAGCACGCCTTCGATCTGCTGCTTAATAAGGGTAGATTCGCTCTCCCAGTCCGTCATGTCTGCGCGATAGGTAAGTACCATCTGGACGGGGAATGTCACGCCCTGTGCCGCAAGCTCCGTACGTGCGAGGTCGCGGAATTTAATAGCTTCAGTCTCGTTATAGAAGTTGTCGGCAGTACCGTCGAATTGAGGAAGCTGCGTATAGTCGGTGCCGTTAACGCCTGTGAAGGTCCTCGGGGTAATGGTGTTTTGAATGACCTCGCTTACGCTTTCGGCATCGGTTGCTGCAATCGCATATTCACGGTTGAAGGCATACATGATGGACTTGCGGAAGTTCTCGTTGGTAACAGCGGTCTTCCAGTCCTGCGGTGCCCATGCTTCATCATATTCGGGCTTAAAGTTGAAGCAGAAGAAATAGGAATAGTCGGGCGTTGCACGGTCCTTGCTCAGATATTCCGGATAGCTCGTGCGCCATTCACCCACGATATCGTTGCTCAGCTCCGCGTAGTTAATCTCGCCGCGCAGAACCATGGCAGGCCCGATTGTGGACGATTCGGCGTTGTAGGTGCGCTCGATCTTGGTGATGTAAATGTTATCCTTGTCCCAGTTGTTGTAGTTTTTCAGATAAACATGCTTTACCTGGGGTTCGAACTCGGAAAGTATATAGGAACCGCAATAGTACATCTTGTCGGCAGCCGTGCCGAAGTCCGCTTTAAGCTCCTCAAGCTGCGGGCCGTAAGCGGGCATGTAGCATACATAGGTAAGGCAGGTCGGGAAGAATGGGTAATTGCCGGTGGTGGTGTATTCAAGCGTGTACTTATCTACAGCCTTTACGCCCACCTGCGAAAAATCGGTGATTTCGCCGGCTTCATACTCGGCTGCATTCACGACGAAACCCGTGATCATGTAGCTCGTGCCGCTCTCATATTCCGCGGTCAAAACGTACTTGGCTGCATCGACGAAATCCTGCGCGGTGACATCAGCCACCTCGTTGCCCTGATAGTCGTACCATTTTTGTCCTTCACGGAGGTGGAATGTCCATACGGTGCCGTCATCCGAAGCTTCCCAAGTTTCGGCCAGGCCGGGCTTGATCTTCCCGTATGAATCGTACTCCACAAGAGTATCGACAACGTTTGCACCAACTTGCTGGTCCCAAGTATAGGAGGCCACAAGGTAGTTGAGCGTAGATACCTCGGATGCGTAGAGGGTTTTGTAGACAGCATCATCGTAATTTTCAGCGGCACCGGGCGAGCACGCGCTAAAAACAGAGGCCGTCATCAGCAAACACAGCAACAGGGCAAAGATTTTCTTCGTCATTGTCGTTTCCTCTCCTTTTTCTGTTTTTCATGTAGTTAGGAAAATGAGAACCCAGACGAGGAGGCACCACCGTCTCCCCCACAGATTGTTTCTATTTTACACGATTTATTATAAGTATTCAAGATGAATATATTGTATACACCCATATAAACACACCGTGTACTTCCTTATATATTTACATAATGCCGCAGTTCACATCTGTTGCATTTTTATAAATTTTTAACAACTGTCAACAGAAAGAGCGGCTTTATGCAACTCGTTCCATTATAGCGCGGCATTTACGTTTCTGTAGCGCAAATTCCACTTATAATCATGCAAAAAGTACTTTTTGCATCGTGAATACAGCGTGTATGAACAAACCGCAAACAAGCCAGCCTAAAATTGACGATTGAACCGTATTTGTGTATAATAATGTAAAATAAACATATATGGAAAGGAGGTTACGGCAAGGAAAGTTGCAAGGGTTTGGCTTTCCTTACCTTACACACATGGATGAGCGTTTTGAAGAATATCTTCTTTCCAACGAATATGACCGTTTTGAGGGTTATCTGTTAAACATCGTACGCGACGCCTACTCCGCTGGCTTTATCGCTGGTCTCAGCGCAAAAGACGCATCGCCGCAGCTCCTATCCTTAGAAAAAAAACCTGATGCCGGTTAAGCAGCATTTACGTCGTAAATACTAAGATTATACGGCACTTTTTGCCCTGCTTTCGGTTGACACGGACTTTCTGGCATACTATAATTAGAAACGTTGGCCAAAAGAATTTTTAGTAATATAAAAAAACAATAAGGAGTATAGAACATGAAGAAAATCGTCATCGCACTCGGCGGCAACGCGCTTCAGGAATCCGGAAAACCGGCAACGGCTGAGGCCCAGCTCGAAGTGGTGGAAAAGACCTCTGCATATATTGCAGACATTATAGAAAAGGGCTACGATGTAGTGCTCGCACACGGAAACGGACCGCAGGTCGGTCGTATCGTACTGCAAAACGAATATGCGAATTCTATTTCTCCCGCCATGCCTTTTGACGTATGCGGCGCCATGAGCCAAGGTATGATCGGTTATCACATGCAGCAGGGCCTTTCCAAGGTGCTCCGCGCACGTAACAATAAAAGAGAGGTCGTCACGGTTGTAACACAGGTAGTCGTTGACCAAAACGATCCCAAATTCAAAAATCCCAGCAAGCCCATCGGGCCGTTCTATACCGAAGATGAGGCGAAGGCTATCGCCGCCGAAAAGGGTTACGTTATGAAAGAAGACGCCGGTCGCGGCTGGCGCAGGGTGGTTGCTTCCCCCATGCCCATCGAGATCGTTGAGTTGAACGCTGTAAAAGCGCTTGTCGCGGCAGGATTCATTCCCGTCACAGTCGGCGGCGGCGGCATCCCCGTAATCCGTAACGCCAACGGTGACCTCGAAGGTACCGCAGCGGTTATCGACAAGGACCTCG
>JAEZLG010000025.1 GCA_023435855.1 Bacillota bacterium
ACATGGCGACCACCAGCGATATGGTTACGATGATCCCCCAAAATTCCGTTCCTGCATAAATCACCGCGTTAAAAATAGCCTGCAGTGCCGATACCACGTTTGAGAACCGTATCAACCCTATTACGAAGATGCCGATGATGCAGGGTATGATGATGTCTTTTTTCATCAGCATGATACCTAAAATCACCACGACCATCGCTATGTATACGATGTGTAAGGTAGTGAGAACCACGAACTTCCCCTCCCGTTTCGTTATGGATTATGATATGACACGCGCACCTGGGCGGTGCTCTTAGGAGGGCTTCATTAGTAACTTTATTGCTTCAATTTCGTACTATATAACACCCGCATGCTATCACATACACAGCAAACAAGGATTTGAAAGGAGGCGGCCTTATGGTCTACGTGGATGGAGCGCAGGCCGACCTTGTCCCCCTACTCAACGAATATCCTCGCGGAAGCATGGAGCGTGACATTCTCAAAGACATGGAGGAAAGCAGTGAGGTTTTCCGCTTTGATTCGCAGGATGAACTGAAGTTTGAATTATCTATGCGCGCCAACACTGTGAATTCAGCAAGGAGCTTAAATTCCAGCGGTATGGATTTTTCCACGTTCAAGGATTCCCGCTGTAATTCGGATTTTTGGGAGCGAAAAGAAAACGGTGGCTTTTTACTGCTTAACGGCGTATCCCCCGCCAGCGCAATCCGTGATATCTTCCAAAATGGGCGAAAGTACGCAACCGAATGTGCGACGGCCATGGTTATTGTTTTTTTAGGCGCGCTTGTACGCTCTTATGGCGATGCGCTGTTTAACAGCACTTTCCCGAAAATTTACCTGATGAATTGGGTGAGGCTCGATCCGCTGTTAAAGGGCATAGGCGTACCTCGTAAAACACCAAAGCTATTACTTGGCGACCGCGGCTATTTCAATAATCCTGAGTATAACCCGGAGACGCCCGAATGGCAGGGCGAGAACGTGATTGTTCTGCCCAACGACATGTATTACGGGCACGGAATAGGCATTACGACGGCAGACAACATCATCAAGTCGCTCAATGGAAACCGTAAAGAGGGCGCTACACAAAGCGCTTACCAAACGGATACCGCCGCAAGGCCGGACTATGGCGAGCTTTACAAACGTTATCAAGCTGCTGCACCCGTACAGACCGCCACCTCGCTTGTTTGGCAGTCGTTTCCGGCAGAGCGCAGAAGGGCATCCGCAATGCGATAGCTTGCTACGTATGAACGCTACATGATACATATGCATGATACGCTAAAGGCGCACCGTAAGTATGAGCTGTTACGGTACGCCTTTTGATCTGTTATTCTTCTTTTAAGTTTACAAAACCGTAATGACGTTGGCTGCATATTGCATCCTTGCCACGATTTCATACATATTTCTTACCGTGCCGAGCTTAAGTTGATTCTCCCCATAAAACAATAGTAACGGCGAATTATCGCGAAATGCAAAAAGAAACCGTTTGATTAGAGCGATGAAAAATCGCGTGCGCTTTACAGCGCTTTTTTAAATGTCAGCGCATCATATTTCTTCCCGTCTACCTCTCGAACGTCGACGACCCTGTTACTTATCGTATACCCAAGCTTTTCAGCAGTTCTTATCATACCGATGTTGCCCGACCAGGTTTGCATATAGATAGTTTTTACTCCCCTGCTCTTGAAGTACGCCATAAAACGCCGTAGAGCAAAACTGCCGTACCCTTTTTTACGGAACCTTAACTCCGGTATGTCGATGCCGATAGCGAGCATCTTTTCCTTCGTATCAAATTGATCCAAAAATTCATCAATCGTATAGGCAGATACCCACCCGATATGGTTTCTTCGTTCATCCTCGATTTCGAAACGATAGCAAATCGCGTCAGGCGCGTCATGCCTGCGTCGTTCGTAATACAACGTCCAATTCTCTCTTACACGCTCCGGAGACATCACTTCCTGCTCCCATGGCGCATCCCATTTGAACCATTCCGTATCCACGGTGAACCAGCGCACATAATCTTCTATGTCAGACTGTTTAAACCTTCTTAATTGAACCATGCATTCCCCTTTGTTGTGTCCTATATAAAATGATTGTAGCATAAATGAACACATGTGTAAAACATATAAACGGATTATAAAACATGCCTATCTACATCATCCAACTCGAATTTAATTGGTAATCCATACATGCAGATATCTGTGCGCAGAACACCATTATAACTTGCCACATATACTGTAATAGCCGATGTTTTTAGGCAAAACACTACGAAAGGTGGAATGAAAATGTGTTGCTCCGGGATTCTGGGCAGTAACCGTAATGAACGATGCATCGATAGGTGCGAAGATAGATGCGAGGAAAGATGCGAAAGATGCAGAAACAGGGAAAGTCGCGAACGCTGTAGGCGCTGTTGCAGACGCTTCTGCAGATGCTGCTGCAGACGTCGTCGTCGCTTCGGTTTTTTCAATTTCTGACTTTGAAAACATAAGCCCCGCAAACTTAGAGTTTGAGGGGCTTATTATATCCGGAGTAGGTTTGAATTTCTGTAAAAGTAACTTGTGCAACCGAGTACCCGTTTGTACTTAGAGCAAGCAAATCTGAATCATCCGGGGTATATAGGGCTGTCTGAATAACAAAATGCAAATTTGCAGAGGTTATAATTAAAAAAAAATAGGAGACGGACTTATGAAACCAAATCCCGATGATCGAAAAGATAACGTAGAAAGAATCCAGTCAAATATCGACATGACAATCCATAACATTGAAGCAGCCGAGGAAATGATCGAGAAAACGGATAATCCGAAAACGAAGGAAGACCTTCGTGCCAAAAATGAGCGACGCGAGCAAGCTTTGGAGGGATTTCGCAATGAAATTAAAGATGAAGCTGATGCAAGAAAAGGTTGCCGACATTAAGGGATAGCAGTTTCTTAACTACTTACCCCCGAATATAAACAGACTAAAAGGAAAAGCCGTCATAAAAGAGAGTTGCCGAAAAGGTTGCCTTAATAAAAAGTGGACGGAATGCATAAGTTAAAGCCCCGCAAACCTAGAGTTTACGGGGCTTTTTTTGGTGGGCCGTCAGGGATTCGAACCCGGGACACCCTGATTAAGAGTCAGGTGCTCTACCAGCTGAGCTAACGGCCCAAGAATGGAGCGGGAAACGGGGCTCGAATTTCGGTCATCGGCATCGCCTTACTTGTGCTCCGCACTGCGTGCGGCGGCCTGACACGAAATTCCGGCCACTAAAAACGTGTCACTGGCACGTTTTTGCCGCTTAAGCGGCCGTGGCTTCAATCCCCTTGAACCTTATCCAAAGCTCTGAGGATGCTCTGCATCCGCAGAGCTTTGGAGCGGGAAACGGGGCTCGAACCCGCCACCTCCGCCTTGGCAAGGCGGCGCTCTACCGAATGAGCTATTCCCGCGTTTTCGCGTTTGTCGCGAACGTTTTACATTATAGCGCAGCGCGTTTTTGTTGTCAAGCGAGAAGCATGTACAATACGTTGAAAGCTTTTTACTGTTCTCGCTGCTGCATTTTGGAATGGAGCGGGTAATGGGACTCGAACCCACTATCTCAGCTTGGAAGGCTAATGTGTTACCATTACACTATACCCGCATAGTCCGGTACGCTACAGTAGGTTATGAAGTATTGGTGCGGGCGAAGAGAGTCGAACTCATACGCCTGTGGGCACCGGAACCTAAATCCGGCGCGTCTGCCAATTCCGCCACGCCCGCACATATGAAATACTGGTGACCCGTCGGAGATTCGAACTCCGGACACCTTGATTAAAAGTCAAGTGCTCTACCGGCTGAGCTAACGGGTCATAATGGCTGGGGTGGCAGGATTTGAACCTACGAATGCGGGAGTCAAAGTCCCGTGCCTTACCGCTTGGCGACACCCCAATATCCCGCCGGAACCTTTTTAAAAAATGGGGTGGGTAATGGGATTTGAACCCACGACTTCCAGAGCCACAATCTGGCGCTCTATCCAGCTGAACTATACCCACCACGATGGCGCGCCTGCAGGGATTCGAACCCGGGACCTACGGCTTAGAAGGCCGTTGCTCTATCCTGCTGAGCTACAGGCGCATACTTTTGAGCCGTTGCGCTTTCTATCGTTTTTTCGCCGGTTCGTTTCCGCCGACAATATGGTATTTTAGCAGAAAGCACTATCTGTGTCAAGGATAGCAGGCAAGTTTTAGCTTATGAAAAAAGTAAATTCACCATATTTCTATAGTTGTTCGATTTACCTATAAATGCTTTGCGTTTTAAGCTTCGATTATTGCTGATTTCGTACGGTAACAATGGTGGCTGCTATAAGGTATTGACATCAGCTTTTTACAAGCACATGCAAAATTTCCTCTCCCTCTGCTCAAACTAGGTTGAGGAGGCAATAGCTATGTTTGTTTTATTCGCCAGAGCCATAATCTTATATCTGCTGGTATTTACCGTTATCCGCCTTACCGGAAAGCGCCAAATAAGCGACTTGCAACCTTATGACCTTATCATGACGCTTTTGATTGCGGACTTGGCCTCTGAGCCCGCTTCCAACACGGGGATACCGCTTATGTACGGCATCGTCCCCATCATAGCGCTTTTTCTTTTGCAGCAGGTCATATCCATGCTTTCGCTCAAAAGCAATAAAATGCGTGCGGTTCTGTGCGGTACGCCGCTTATCGTGATAAGCCGCGGCATTGTGCAGGAGCAAGTACTCCGCGACGCGCGCTATACCCTTGGTGATCTATTTGAGCAGCTTCGCTCAAAAAATGCATTCGAGCTATCATGTGTTGAATACGCAATTTTGGAGACAAACGGGGATTTAAGCATACTTTTGAAGGGTCCTGCGAGAAGCCCGACCTTACAGGATTTGCAGCTTCCCTCCCCTTCCGCGTCTTTGCCTTCAATTTTAATACAAGACGGAACCATACTTCCCGACGCACTCATGCTTATCGGTCGCGACGAACCATGGCTGATGCGCCAATTAGCACGCATCGATGTAAAAACCCCCAAACAGGTTTTTATTGCGCTTCTTAATGAGGATGGCACGCTGCACGCACAGCTCAAGGCACGTGAAGGCAGTCTAGTGCGCTTCGTATCTACAAAGGATTCTATATGACACAATCACGAAAATTTCGCATAGCCAACAATATCGCACTTATCTTCTCCTGCGTGTTCCTTTTGGGCGTCTTCCTATTCTCCCATTTTTACGCAAACGCACTTAACAAGGATATCTCACATTACGTGGAACAAGCTGAGATACAAGTGCATGCTGAAAACTGGGAGCAGGTGCGCCAAAACGTAGACTTTATAGAGCAGAGGTTTCTCCCCGCTGGCAATGTATTAAAGCTTTTTTATGATCACGAGGACGTGGACACGCTTGATACAGAGATAAGCACTGCCAAACAACTTGCAAGGGCGGAAGAAAAAGCTGAGATTTTCCTATCCTTAGAAAACATTAAGAGCATTGCTGCCTACCTTGCGGGTATTGAGACGTTTAGCATACCGAACATATTTTGACAACAAATACATAGAAGGGGCTGAAAACTGCGTTTTCAGACCCTTCTGTTTCGTTAAATCCTTACTTCTTCAATTCATCGAGCCTTGCCATAAGCTTACTTCTCATATCCTTAGCGTTCTCAAGCTTGCCGCGTTCTTCGTCGATTACGCGCTGCGGAGCTTTGGCGGTAAAGCCAATGTTATTGAGCTTACCCTCAGCCCTTAAAATATCGCTCTCCACGCGCTCAATCTCTTTTTTAACGCGTTCAATCTCCTTATCGAGGTCCACAAGCTCTTCGAGCGGGATGAAAGCTTCCGCCAAGGAGCACACCGCTGAAACGGCGTTTTTATCGATCCCGGTTTTATCAAGCTGCACTTTAACGCTGTTTGCTCCCGCAAGCTTCATCAAATACACGCTAGCCTCCTCACACGCGGTGCGGTCAGCCTCCTTTGCAACCAGCGTCAGCGCAATGCGTTTTGCGGGCGGCACGTTCATTTCCGCGCGTATATTGCGAATGGAGCGAATAAGCTCCGTCACGCCTTCCATGGTGTCAGCCGCCTCTAAAAACTCCCATTGCGGATTATAGCGCGGAAAGTCTGCAAGCATAATGGTTTCAGCGTTGCCCGGGAGGTTCAAATAGATCTCCTCGGTGATAAACGGCATAAACGGATGCAAAAGCTTGAGCGAATCGCGAAGTACCCTCACGAGAATTGCACGGACGTTTTTCTTATCCGCCTCATCCGTTCCGTATAGGCGCGGCTTAGCCATTTCGATATACCAGTCGCAAAACTCGCCCCAAATAAAGTCGTACACCTTCTGCACAGCAAGGTTAAGATCGAAGGAATCGAGATGTTCAGTGACCTCCTTCACGACAGCGTTGAGTCGGTGCAATATCCATTTATCGGCCATGTCGAGCCTACTTAGTTCAATCTCACCCGTCAGCTCGTCGTCTATGTTCATGAGCACAAAGCGCGCGGCGTTGTACACCTTGTTGCAGAAGTTGCGCGCGGCTTCCACCTTTTTGATTTGGAAGCGCATATCGTTGCCCGCCGAGGTCCCTGTAAGGAGGCTGAAGCGCAGTGAATCCGCACCGTAATCGGCGATAATGCCCAAAGGATCCACGCCGTTGCCGAGGGATTTAGACATCTTGCGGCCCTGATCGTCACGCATAATGCCGTGGATATATACAGTGTCAAAGGGCTTTTCCCCCATGGCTTCCATGCCGAACACGAGCATGCGCGCCACCCAGAAGAATATGATCTCATATCCCGTAACAAGCGTGTTCGTAGGGTAGAAATACTTCAGTTCCTCCGTGTTGTCCGGCCAGCCGAGTGTCGAGAACGGCCAGAGACCCGAGCTGAACCAAGTATCAAGCACATCCTCTTCCTGTCTTAATGCAGCAGCACCGCATTTGGGGCAAGCTTGCGGTGCGGTTTCTTGCACGATAATCTCACCGCATGCGTCGCAGTAATAAGCGGGTATCCGGTGGCCCCACCAAAGTTGACGGGAAATGCACCAGTCCTTGATGTTATCCATGAAGCTGAAGTACGTTTTATCGAAGCGCTCGGGCACAAATTTAACGGCGCCGCTCCTGATAAGGTCGTTGGCGGGCTTGGCGAGCGGCTTCATATCTACAAACCATTGCTCCGAGGTAAGCGGTTCCACGGTGTGGTGACAGCGGTAACAGGTACCTACGTTATGCGCGTAGGGCTCAATTTTAACGAGCGCCTCCGCTTTTTTAAGGTCCTCCACAAACACCTTACGGCATTCGAAGCGGTCGAGGCCCCGGTACGCGCCGCCGTTTTCATTGATATGCCCGTCGTCTGTGAAAACGCGGATAGACGGAAGCCCGGTACGCACACCCACTTCAAAGTCGTTTGGATCGTGTGCGGGTGTAATCTTCACGGCACCGGTTCCAAAATCCATCTCCACATATTCATCCGCTACTATGGGTATCTCGCGGCCTATTACGGGCACGATAACGGTCTTGCCGACGATATCCTTGTACCGCTCGTCGTTTGGGTTCACCGCAATGCCCGTATCGCCCAAAATGGTCTCAGGGCGCGTGGTGGCGCAGGTGATGGAATAGCTCTTATCGGGTGCGTCGTAACGCACATGCCAGAGATGGCTATGCTGTTCTTCGTACTCCACCTCGGCGTCTGAAAGCGCGGTTTTGCAGTCCGGACACCAGTTGATGATGCGGTCACCACGGTAGATGAGCCCTTTGTTATAAAGATGCACAAACATCTTGATCACGGCGCGGTTGCAGCCTTCATCCATCGTGAAGCGCTCCCGCTCCCAATCGCAAGAAGCGCCGAGTTTTTTCAATTGCGAAACGATGGTCCCGCCGTATTCACGTTTCCATTCCCATGCGCGCTCCAAGAATTTTTCGCGACCCAAGCTTCGCTTATCAATACCTTCCTTTGCCATCTGCTCCACGATTTTTACCTCAGTTGCAATGGAAGCATGGTCGGTTCCCGGAAGCCAAAGCGTTTCAAAGCCGCTCATGCGCTTGTAGCGTATAAGCACATCCTGTAAGGTTTCATCCACCGCATGGCCCATGTGAAGCCTGCCTGTAATATTGGGCGGCGGTATCACAATGCAATAAGGCTCCTTATCGGGGTTGGGCTTTGCGTGAAAGTACCCCGCATTCTCCCATTTCTCATACAGCCTCGGCTCCACATCGCTGTGGTCGTAGGCCTTGGGCATTTCCTTTGCCATAATAAACCTCCTTCATTGTAGCGCGAACAAATAAAAAAGCCTTCTCATCCTCAAAGGACGAGAAAGCTCGCGGTACCACCTTTGTTAAGCGGAAATACCCGCTTCACTCAAACGCCTTAACGCGGCGCGTACGTTTAAGCTTACCGGGCGAGTTTACGAATAACCCACGCCCTAATTCGGCTCAAAGGCTCAAAAGCGACCTTCTGCGTTCCCTGCCGACAGCCCTTTCAGCCGATGAAGCCGTCTCTCTACTGCGGGGGTTGCGCATACTCCTCTTTTTCAATGCCTTATATAATTACACTTTAGTTTACAAAAAAGCGCCGAAGTTGTCAACAATTTCGGCGCAGGCGAACGATATATTAATTGAGTATCTTGATGGAGCCAAAAATAGGAGCTTCCTTGGCTTCACCGTTCGCAGCGGCTATGATGTTCATAATGATAAATATGATAAGCGCGATATTAAACCCAACATAGGCTATCTGTCCTAAAATTGGGATGATGTTGACGAACGGAAGTACAATGCTCGCGATTAAAAACAGCAACCCCTGATTGGCATAGAATTTCGCAAAGGGAGAATCCTGCGCGGAAACGAGTGGCAGCCAGAACAGAATAGGAATATTCGCAACTGCGGCAATATTCTTGTTCTTTTGAATATCCTCCGCGTCATAAACAATTTTCTCAGCCATTGACTTTACCTCCGTCCAATATATATATGTGTATTTTACTATTATATAGTATAGCTTACTTCCCAAGCGAATTCCATGTAAGCTTTGCAAAGGAATTGGAAACATTACGTAAAGTCTAAAAAATGTATACCAACAGGAATAGTCTGCCCGCTTTGAAAAACGACTAACCGTTTGGTGCTGTACAGCTGTAAATCCGCTCCCTACGCTTTTCTATACCTTAGAGCTGCACAAAAGCGCTCGTGAAAGGTTATAACCTTTCACGAGCACTCCGTTGCTTTTCTTATCTTACCTCAATATTACATCTGAGGCTTCTTCCTTGAACTGCGTTGTGTATAGGTCGTAGTAACGCCCCCTCAGCTTAATGAGCTGCTTATGTGTACCCATCTCCGCTACTTTGCCACCGTCAATTACTAGGATGCGATCGGCATTGCGGATGGTGGAAAGCCTGTGCGCCACGAAGAAGCTCGTGCGATCCTTCAAAACGCGCGTGATGGCGGTTTGAATAAGCTGCTCGGTTTCCGTGTCTATGGAGCTTGTGGCCTCGTCAAGCACGAAAATCTTGGGGTTAGCTAAGATTACGCGGGCAAATGAAATCAGCTGCTTTTCGCCGGTTGACAATCTCGCGCCGCCCTCACCCACCTCGGTATCATAGCCGTTTTCCAAGCGGAGTATGAAATCCTCCGCACTCACCATGCGTGCTGCGGCACGGACATCCTCATCGGAGGCGTCCTTTCTGCCATAGCAGATGTTCTCACGGATGGTACCCGAGAATAGATGCGGTGTCTGCAGCACATACCCAAGCCTATCCTGCAGCCAAAGCTGGCTGCGCTCTTTATAGTCCCTTTTATCCACCAAGATGCGTCCTTGTGTGGGCTCGTAAAAGCGGCACACGAGGTTCACGATGGTGCTCTTGCCGGAACCGGTCTCGCCAACGAGTGCGATGGTCTCGCCAGCGCGCACTTTTAGGCTGAAATCATCGAGCACTGTTTCGCCCTCCTTATAGGAAAACGACACATGTTCAAACTCGATATCACCCTTGAGCTCCTCCCAGTTTTCACGCTTGGGATGGAAGTTGTCACCATACTTGGCGATGACCTCGTCGCTGTCCATAATCTCGCAGGGCGTGTCGATGAGTGTTATAACGCGCTCCGCGCTCGCCTGCGCGCTTTGCATTTCCGCAAGTATACCCGCTAGCTGCTGGATGGGCTCAAAGAAGTTCATCGTATAGGAGATGAACGCACTGAGCGTACCAAATGTCAGCCCCATGAACATCACCTCGAAGCCGCCGCGCTCGAGCGCGAGTCCGGTGCCGATCGAGCCTAAGAACATCACGATCGGCATGAAGATGGCGCTTAAGGTAACCGCTTTGATGGAAGCGTGCCGCATCTCGCCCGTGAGGGCTACGAACTCGCCTGTGTTCGCCTGCTCGCGAACAAGGGTTTTGCTGGTCATGGCACCCATGATGCCCTCGTTAAACGAGCCGGTGATGCGCGAATTGGTTTTACGCACCACGCGCTGGTATTTGAGGATGAGCCGCTGGAATACGATGGAGATCACGATGAGCGGCGGTATTACCACGAGAACCAGCAGTGCCAGCTTGAAGTTTAAAATGAACAGCGTAATCATAACGCCTATCACATAAGTGACCGCCCAAAATACGTCCACCACGCTCCACGCTATCATTTCGCTGAGCGTTGATATATCGCTCACCATGCGTGCCATGAGATAGCCCACTGCCGTCTTATCGTAGAAGGAGAACGACAACTCCTGAAGCTTCTTGAACGCCTGCTGACGGATGTCGAATGCAACGTTCATCTCAAGCTTGCCCGCATAGCGGATAAAGCCCGTGATGCATAACGTCTGAGATACAAGTAACGTCATGTACACAATCGCAAACGGTACGATCCCTTCAAGCGTATTCTTTTCCACGAAATTGTCGATGGCATAGCGGCTCATGAGCGGATACGCTATGTCCACAAGCGACACGACTAACAGCGTTAAGACAAGCTTTGTAAATACGCCCTTATAGTGTAGGGCATACTTGAAAAGCCGCTTCCAAATACCGACGTCTATCTTTTTACTGTATTGGTCAAAATCCTGCTCCTGTAAGGTGCTCATCGCGCCTCACCGCCTTCCTCCCTGAGTTCGTCCTCAAGCATGTTCTGAATTTCGGCGATACGTCTGTACAGCCCCTCCTCTTTTAGAAGAGCCTCATGCGTACCCTGCTGCACAAGCTTGCCATGCTCGAGCACAAGTATGTTGTCCGCCTCGCACAGCGTGGTAATACGGTGCGAGATGATAAATGTGGTGGTACTT
The DNA here is from genome assembly GCA_023435855.1 of Bacillota bacterium. GTDB lineage: Bacteria > Bacillota > Clostridia > Christensenellales > CAG-138 > UBA7707. Next base: position 11,209 of record JAEZLG010000025.1, read on the forward strand.
TCGCGCCGGTGCCTTAAGGCCGTGCGAATGGCAGCGTCGGTCTCGGTATCGACAGCGCTCATCGAATCGTCGAAGATGATAATGGGCGCTTTTTGCATGAGCATCCGCGCGATGGCTACGCGCTGTTTCTGGCCGCCCGAAAGCGTTACACCGCGCTCGCCTACCATGGTCTCATAGCCGTTTTCAAACTTCTCAATCACGTCGTGCACAGCCGCCATGCGTGCGCTCTCATGCACTTCCTCCTCGCTTGAGGCGGGGTCCGCAATGCGAATGTTTTCGAGGATTGTGCGCGAGTAGAGGAACGGCTCCTGTAAAACGATGCCGATGTTTTTCCTCAAGTGCCCGCTCGCGATATCGTTAATGTTCACACCATCCACCAGTATCTCACCCTTCGTACAGGTATATAGACGCTGGAGAAGCTGTACGAGGCTCGTTTTGCCGCTTCCGGTGGAACCGAGTATAGCCACCGTCTGCCCGGGCTTCGCTGTAAAGGAAATATCCTTGAGTCCGTCGTCATAGGTATCGTAGCCGAAGCAAACGTTTTTGAACGCAATCTCGCCTTTGATAGGCGGGGTAAGCGCCGTACCGGGTTCCTTTTCCGTTTCCTGGTCGAATATCTCACCGAGCCTGCCAAGAGAAACAGTGGCCTTACCAAGATCCGCGAGTACGCGGCCAAGCTGACGCACCGGCCAGGTGAGCATCGCTGTGAAGGACGAAAAGATCAAAAGCGTGCCGAGCGTCATCCCTTCGGTGACGCAAAAGTAGATGCCCGCGAAAAGCGAAAGCCCGATCTGCAAATAACCAAACGCATCGGTCGAGCCCCAGTATATCCCCAAAAGCTTTATAAGCTTATAGGTTTTCTCGCGAAAATCCATGTTGATTTCGGTGAATTTCTCCACCTCGCTGTGTTGCTGCCCAAATGCACGTACCACACGAACACCTGTCAGGTTTTCCTGAATGGTGGCGCTTAACTTCCCTTCCGCCTCGTCCGAAGCCGTAAAATACTTGCGAACATAACGGAAATAGACGAAAGACACCACGGTCAGAAAAGGCATAAGCACCACCGAAATAGCAGCCATGCGCACATTGAGCGAAAACATGACAACACAAGCAAGCGTTACCATCACAAGCGTACGAAGTATTTCAAGAAGCTGCTGTGATATGAAACGACGTATCGTTTCTACATCCGATGTGCAGCGCTGCACGAGATCGCCCGTTGACACATGTTTGTAATAATCATAGGGAACGGACTGCAAGTGCAAGTAAAGCTTGTCACGAAGCGTTTTGGCGATACCTTCGCTCGCAATGGCCGTGTAATAGCGGCGGCCAAAGGTGGCAAGTCCGTTTATGAGTGTGAATAGCACGAGTGTTAAAGCGCAGATGTACAGGTTGTTTGTTAAATATTCTCTGCCGCCATTGCTTTCCACAAAGTTCATGATGAATGCGGGCAGGTTTGCTTCCTCGCTGCCGATTACATAGTCCACCGTGAAGCTGACAAGTATCGGACCGCAGTAGGATGCAGCGATGGCCACCACGAGTAATACCGAAGCCAGCACCAATCCCCAGTTGTTGCCCTTCATCATCAGCCTTACGACCTTCCAATCGACGGGCTTATTTTCTTGCTTGTTGTTAGAACTTTCCAAGTTCGTTCACCTCCAAATTGCCATACAGGATAAAACAAAACGACCATGGAACGCGTCCATGGTCGTCACGAATAACCTCAACAAAGAATGTTAACGCTTTTCGTATACAGGCCGTGTGACATTCGTTCCCGACTGGGCCAAAAAGGGCATAGCTCCACCAATCCCGACGCGGGTAAGGGCTTCGATCTTAAAAACGCGGTTTGTCATGTTCACGGCCTCCTTTCTGTTCTATCTTCGGCTGCACAGCCAAAACCAATTATAACGTTACTGCCATAATAATGCAATAGGTATTTAACATTCCCATGGGAGAAAATGATTATATATTATTTACACAAGTAGAGCTTTAAAAGCTCCAGTGTGTTCTTTACGCCATCCACATGAGAGCGCTCGTAGCCGTGTGAGGCATACACACCCGCACCTATCAGTGCGTGGCGCACGTCCGCGCCGGCGCTAAGCGCCGCACCGGCATCAGAACTGTAAGCAGGATAGATGTCTACGGCATAATCGAGCTTATTATGCTTAGCAATGCGGATAAGCGCAGTGGTGGTTTCATAATCGTACGGGCCTCCGGAATCCTTCGCGCAGATACTCACC
>JAEZLG010000061.1 GCA_023435855.1 Bacillota bacterium
GTCGGGCGGCTCAAAATATCCTCAAAAAATGCTTGCTCAACGCATTTTTCGAGCGTTTTTGATATGAGGGAAATCTCATAAAATGCCATAAAGTCAACAAGCCGTCCGCCAAACGGCTTTGCATTGAAATTTTCCTTATAAGCGGCAAGATAGGCTTCATGGTCGTAATGCCCGTCTGTGTAAGCAAAGGATACCGTTTTGCCCCAGAGTAAGGCGATTTCGTTTGCACGCGCATCCGCATCTGTAAAGCGGCGTATCCATGCTGAGAGCATGGTACGGGTAAACAAATCCCAGTCATGCGTTTTTTCGCGACGGTCGGGAAGCTCCTTTTTTCCGGCTAAACAGTCGCTCATATAGGAAAGCGCTTTTTGTATGGGCGCATCCTTTTCCGTAAATCCGAGGCGTTCGAGACGTCTTATGGCCTGTTCGGTGGTCACGGGTGCGCCGCTATTTTGGCTCAGCGAATGGAAATGTCCCCAAGCCCCATCTTCTCGCTGAAGCGCAATCAGCTTCTTTGCATGTTCGCCTGATGTATGGTTATGCTCTGTCATATGCCCTCCGTATGGTTGGTTTTGGGTATGATAGGGAGGTGTAATAAAAATCAAATTTCTTTTAAGAGATCAAGCGAAAATACCGGATGGGACGCGTAGGATAGGTAACGGACATTACCGTTATAGGATAGGTAGGCTTCGTAGCGTGCTTTGTAAGTGGGCAAATCGAAGTAGTTTACGGCTTCGTATTTTTTTACCCAACGCGCATCCAAGGTTTCGTCTGTCTGCAACATAAGCTCACCCCCCGCATAAACGCAGGCGAAATCGAAAATCACCTTTGTGGGTACATCCCCATAGCCACTGTAGCCTTTGTGGCTTGATGTGTTGGAGGAGATTGCAACAAGCGAGCGGACTTTCGCATCAATGCCGCTTTCCTCGCGGATTTCGCGAAGCACCGCTTCAAAAAGGTTTTCTCCGTTTTCCACCTGCCCGCCCGTCCAAACCCAATGCCCCTTCAAGTTCTTTACAAGCAGCACCTCTCCGCTGTCGTTTTCTACAATCCCTGCTGCGGCGACGATATGTGTTGGGAAGCTTTTCATACTACCTTACCGGATGAATGTGCCTATTCTGAGCTCGTCAAACGCCTGCTTTAATTCCTCTTCGGTATTCATAACAATGGGGCCGCCCCATGCGACGGGCTCTTTTAGAGGCTTACCTGAGAACAGCAAAAACCGAATGCCTGATTCTCCCGCACGGGCATAGAAGCTGTTGCCGCTGTTGAAGAGTACCGCCTGTTTGGCGGAGATGAAGCTTTCGCTGTCCTCGCTGAAGGTGCCTTCTCCTTCTACAATGTAGATGAAAAGCGTGGTTTCGGGGTCGGTAGAAAGCTCCCAAGTTTGGTCTTTCTCTATGTTTACATCAAGAAATTGCATTTTTACATAGTCACCCTGTACGCTTGCGACGGCATTTTTGTAGGCACCCGATATCACGCGCACTGTTACGCCGCCTTCCTCTACCATTGGCACCATATCGGCGCGGATGTCGCGATATTGCGGCTCGGTCATTTTTTGACTCTTAGGCAGGTTCAGCCAAAGCTGCACGCCGAGCATTTTTTCTGCAGCCTGCGGCATTTCCTGGTGAAGAATACCGCTGCCTGCGGTCATCCATTGACAGCAGCCGTCCAAAATGGAGCCTTTGTTGCCGAGGCTGTCGCCATGCTCGATATCGCCACGGATAAGGTAAGTGACGGTTTCAATCCCGCGGTGCGGGTGCCACGGAAAGCCCTTGATATAATCCTCGGGATTGTTTGAATCAAAGGCGTCGAGCATTAAAAACGGATCAAAAGCATCCACGTTGCGGCGAGCGATTACGCGCACAAGTTTTACACCCGCACCGTCAAATTGCGTATCGCCTGTTACGATCTCGCGAATGGTTCTCATGATTGTTCCTCCTTGCTTGTGCTGTTGGTCAAAGTCTGAATATTTCTGCGGCCTTCTCCATGTTTTTTATAATAGGAACGGAAAACGGGCATTTTAACTCACAGCTTCCGCACTGTATGCAGTCCGAGCCATGCGCATCTAGTGCCGCGTAATGCTCCCCCGCGCCCTTTTTTGGTGCGCTTTCATCCATCAAGGCGATATCGAGGTATTTGTTGACAGCAGCTATGTCGATGCCCGACGGGCAGGGCAGGCAGTGGTTACAGTAAACGCAGCTTCCCTTAAAATCCTTGTTCATGCCGCTGATGGCTTCGGTATAATCCAAAGTCTCGGGTGCGGCGGACAAATAGGCAATTGCCTCCTCGACCTGCTTGCTGCTTTGGCAGCCGATCAAAACGCTTTTTACCGCCGGCCGCGTGAGTGCGTAATGGATGCACTGTGCTGCTGTGAGAGGTTTCAAAAACGGCGTATGTTTTTTGGATAGAAGTTTACCCGCACCGAGCGTTTTCATCACCGTGATGGCAATATCGAGCTTTTCGCAGGTCTTATAAAGCTCCATGCGTTTCTCGTCGATTTTGAGCATCTTACTCTTGTCAAAATCTTTATCGAGGTAATCGAGTACGTTTACCTCTGCGGGTACCATGTCAAACGCAGGGTTGATGCTGAACATCAATAGATCAACCACGCCCGTTTCTGCAATCTTTTTGGCAATCACGGGATCATGCGAACTTGCGCCGATGGCGCGTATAATGCCGCTGTTTTTTAGGCTTTGGGCGTAATGCGCGATGCCGCCGTTAAATACCTTATCGAAGTTCGCCTCGTTATCGATTAAAAACAGCATACCGAAATCGATATAATCGGTATCGAGATCGCGTAGTAGGCTTTCAAAATATTTTTTGCATACCGATAGGTCGCGAGAAACGTCGTATTGCTCGTTGATATCCGTCGAGCCTATATGCCCTTGGATAATGAACTTATCGCGGTTTCCACGTATGGCTTTGCCGATCTTTTGGCGTATATCGCTGCCCGGCATAAAAACGTCCATCATATTGATGCCGTGCTCCATGGCTGCGTTTATGACCTCCTCAACGACACTATACGCCTTGCCGTCCAGATGCTCAGCACCAAGGCCGATGATACCCGCCTCCATACCCGTTTTTCCGAGTTTTCTGTAGCGCATGAATAGACCTCCTTAAACGTAAGTTTGCCACTGCCTTACTTGTCGTCCGTTTTTTCCTTATGCTCGATTTTGCGGTTATAGAGCACACCTGCGAGCACCAACGCTCCACCCACGAGTTTCCCGATGGATACAGGCGTGCCGGTGAGCGCGTCGATGACGATGCCCGAAACGAGCTGGCTCACGAAGATAAGAAGCGTCAGCAAAAACGCCGACATGCGCGGGGTGATGATGTTTGAAATAAGAACTACGATTACCCCGAGAAAGCCTCCCGTATACATTGCGTATTGGCGGAAGGTCTCGGGTATGATGAGCGTCGGAAATACCTCGCCCGATAGAAAAAGGACCATGAGCGAGAGCGAAAGCCCCGTCACATAGTTGTAAAATGTGCCGCGGTAGGGGCCTATGACGGTGCTTAACCGAGCATTTGCCATGCGCGCGGCCACAATGGAGGCACCTGCAAGGGTACCGAAAATGACTGACAAAATAGAACCCTCCTAAAACAGCATCATGGCGGCAGCGCCTGCCGCGATGAGCGCTGCGCCTATAAGCCTTCGCTTGTCAAAAGGAATCTTTTTGGCACCGAGCAACCCGAAGCTGTCAACAATAAGTGCTGCTGCCGTTTGTCCCAACAGCCCCAAAGCAAGTGTTGCCGAAACGCCAAGTGCTGAAAAACTTATGTTGTTGCCGACCACGGCTAAAACACCGATGCAGCCGCCCAAATAGTTAATGAATGGTGCTGCGCGAAGCGTGCCGCGAATTCTCTCGCGCTTAATAAGGAGCACAAGCGATATGGCGATAAGTCCGCTTATGTGCACAAACACCGTGGCATGATAGTTGCCTAAGTTTACGCCCAGTTCGCCGTTGACGAGTATCATCGCCGCGATGAGCATGCCGCTTAACAGCGAGAAAAAAACAGTCATATAAACCCCTCTTACCTTAGGTATAGCATACAATATCCAGGCGCGGGCGGCAATCCCCGCACCGTGGCATGCGGCGATGCTTCATGGTATAATCAAAGCATGTTTGAAGAGCTCATGAAGGGTATAAAATCGTTAAGTGTTATCGGCATGTGCAAAAACGCGGGTAAGACCACCGTGTTGAATGCGCTCGTGCGCGAGCTTAATAAAAGCGGGCGAACGCTTGGGCTTACGAGCATCGGGCGCGACGGCGAGAGCGTGGACGTTGTGACGCACACACATAAGCCGGGCATCCATGTGTACGAAAACACGCTTGTCGCCACAGCCGAAAATTTGCTGAAACTCTGCGACATTACCCGGGAAATTTTGCATGTTACGCCGTATAACACGCCGATCGGCGCGGTGGTGCTTTTGCGTGCGCGAAGCGACGGAAGCGTACAGCTTGCCGGCCCTTCCATTACCGCACAGATGGGTGCGTTAAAAAAAGAGTTTTACCGCTTCGGCGCAGAGCTTGTGCTCATCGACGGCGCTGTGAGCCGCAAAAGCCTTTCTGCGCCCGCTGTGAGCGATGCTGCGATACTTTGCACGGGCGCATCCTACAGCGCTGATATGGAGACCACGCTTGAGGATACAGCCCATGTGGCGCGGCTTTTGACGCTTCATAAAG
>JAEZLG010000074.1 GCA_023435855.1 Bacillota bacterium
GTTCGAAATGACAATGTTTGTCGGGCGTGCCTTTGTGTTTATAGTGTCATTTCGAGCGGAGCGAGAAATCCCCCGGGGCTATAGACGAAGCATCGGCATGCAGTTAATACGTCCCGCCGTTTTTGCATCTCCATGTTGGGGATTTCTCACTTCGCTTTGCTGCGTTCGAAATGACAGATGAAAAAAGGGCGTGCCTGATAAAACACCTTTGCGTTATTTTGCACGTTCTCTCCCCATTGCTGGCCTTTCGTTGCCAATTGTCATTTCGAGCGAAGCGAGAAATCCCCTCCGAGCTATAGACGATACAAGAGAGCGGGATGAAATCATCCCGCCCTACAACTGAAGACGAAGTTTTCCTTTAAAGAAAAACGGAATGAAAAAAGCGGGCTTGTGCCCGCTTCAAACTAGCTAGGGGATAGTTAAGGGGCAAACCCCTTGACTATTTTCCGGCTTCGGCGGCATGTACGCCGAAACGGATGAAAGCCGAAGGCTTTCGTACCTATCACGTTTTACCGCCCGGAAATGCGAAGCATTTCAGGTAAAATGTGCAACCTCACAAAAGTGCCGTAGGGCACTTTTGTGACACGCGGAGCGTGTTTTCACCCAATCGTTTTCTTCCCGCCCATATACATCCGAAGCGGTTCAGGGATGCTGACCGTTCCGTCTGCTTGGAGGTTGTTCTCTAAAAACGCAATCAGCATGCGCGGCGGTGCGACAACGGTGTTGTTGAGCGTATGCGGGAAACGTATGCCGTTTTCGCCTTTGGTGCGGAGCATCAACCGCCTTGCCTGTGCATCACCCAAGTTCGAGCAGCTTCCCACCTCGAAGTATTTCTTTTGCCGCGGCGACCACGCCTCCACATCCACGCTTTTGATTTTTAAATCCGCAAGATCGCCCGAGCAGCACTCAAGCGTCCTTACGGGAATATCGAGCGAGCGGAAAAACTCTACCGAATTCTGCAGGAGTTTATAAAACCAATCCATGCTTTCCTCCGGCTCGCAAACGACAATCATCTCCTGCTTTTCAAACTGATGGATGCGATACACGCCGCGCTCCTCTATACCGTGTGCGCCAACCTCTTTGCGGAAGCACGGAGAATAGCTTGTAAGCGCAATGGGAAGCGTTTTCGCATCTACGATGGTATCAATAAAACGGCCAATCATGGAGTGCTCGCTCGTACCGATAAGATACAAGTCCTCGCCTTCCACCTTGTACATCATGTTTTCCATTTCGGCAAAGCTCATAACGCCCTGCACCACGCCGCTTCGAATCATAAACGGGGGTATGCAGTAGGTGAAACCGCGGTCGATCATAAAATCCCGTGCATAGGAAAGAATTGCGCTTTGAAGCCTTGCAATATCGCCCAGCAGGTAATAAAAGCCGTTGCCGCTTACCTTCCTTGCGCTGTCGAGGTCAATGCCGCTTAACTTCTCCATAATATCCACATGGTATGGTATTTCAAAATCCGGCACAACGGGCTCGCCGAAGCGCTCGATTTCCACATTTTCACTGTCGTCTTTGCCGATGGGAACCGAAGGATCGATGATGTTGGGTATGACGAGCATTCTTTCCTTAAGCTTATTAGCTAAGGTTTCCTCCATGGCTTCAAGCTCCGTTATGCGCGCGTTGATACCGCTAACCTCAAGCTTTGTTGCTTCCGCCTCATCGCGCTTGCCCTGCCCCATGAGCGCACCGATTTGCTTGCTCACAACATTTCTGCGGTTGCGAAGCGCATCGGCCTCTGCCTTAGCATCGCGCAGCTCTTTGTCGAGCGCGTATGCCTCGTCCGCAAGCACAAGCTTTTGCAGCTGGAACTTCTTTTTCATGTTTTCCTTCACCATATCAAGGTCGGTGCGGATAAGCTTGATGTCGATCATGTGTATACCTCCGTTATTTTAAAATAAAAAAAGCCTTTCGTCCCTGAATATCATGGGACGGAAAGCTCCGCGTTGCCACCCAAATTGCCGAAAGTTCGGCCTCTTGTATGCGCTTTATGGGGCGCTCCCCGCGGGCTCGTCGCCCGCCGCTTCACGAAGGCGGAAAACCGTTTTGTGCGCCGGCTCGCACCAACCGCCGGCTCTCTTTTGCTGCACTCTGCGCTATATTCCCTCGCAACCGCAATCTTTAAATTGTGGCTCATTATAACACGCGAAAAAACGAAGCGCAATAGGTTTACAGGGCACGCTTTTCACCCGCGGCATTTCGCGTTATGATAAAAAGGACAAATGCGCGCAGGCAAAAACAGGTTTTATCTTTTTACGTACGCTACAATAGCGCCATGGGGGTACGGTTATGGATTGGCTCAAAAGCGTGAACGATGCGATCAATTACATGGAAGATAACCTTATGGGAAACCTTGCGCCGGAGGACGTCGCCGCGAAGGTATACCTTTCCTACGGGCACTTCCAAAAAGCATTTATCGTTCTGACGGGCATGACAGTCGGCGAGTACATTCGCAACAGGCGATTGAGCTTGGCGGGCGTGGAGCTTGCCATAAACGGCGCAAAGGTAGTTGACACGGCGCTTAAGTTTGGCTATGAGACTCCCGAAAGCTTTGCCAAAGCGTTTTACCGTTTTCACGGTGTAACGCCAAGCCAGGTAAAGCTCTACGGGGCAGCACTCAAGTCCTTCAACCGGCTCACCGTAAAAATCATACTGGAAGGCGGTACAACAATGGATCACAAGATCGTAAAGAAAGATGCGTTCACCGTTGCGGTGAAAAGAAGGCTTTTCAACTCGGAAAGCAACACCACAGAAATTCCTCTCTTCTGGGATGAATACATGCGCGAGGGCTCGCATGAAAAGGTATGCGGCATGTACGGTATTTGCGAGCACATGGAAGACAACGGAAAGGATTTTTATTACGACATAGGTGCGGATTGGCCTAAGGATAAGCCCGTACCCGAAGGCTTCACGCTTATAACTATTCCTGCGGCAAACTGGGCGGTTTTCCGCTGCGTGGGTGCCATGCCCCATGCCATCCAAAACCTATGGAGGTTCATCTACAGCGAATGGGCACCGCAGGCGGACTATGAACTCCTCCCCGGCTACGAGGTTGAGCTGTACACCGAAGGCGACCCGTCAAAAGATGATTATATAAGCGAGATTTGGCTGCCGGTGAAGGTGAAGTAGCGAGCTTACAATACACAAGGCAGCGGCTTGGGGGTTAGGCTATGTATTACGTGTATATTCTTACGAATGCACATAAAACGGTGTTTTACACCGGCATGACCAACAACCTCATTCGCCGCGTTTATGAGCATAAGGAAAAGCTTGTTGAGGGTTTTACGAGCCGATACAATGTGAACCGCTTGGTGTATTATGAATGCACCAACGATGTGCTTGCAGCGATTACTAGGGAAAAGCAAGTTAAGGACTATTCGCGTAAGAAAAAGCTGGCCTTGATTGAAAGCATGAACCCCGCATGGGAGGATTTATATCAACCGTAGAGTGCGTGAAAGCGCACTCCTTTTTATGCGGGTAGCGTGACTATGACTATAGCCCCGGGGGGCGGAGCCGTAGCGCCGCCAGTGGCGGATGAAGCAAGGCGGAAGCCCAGTAAACAAAGGAGTATTGTACCATATGGTGCAATACGACTATTGCGAACTGCGTCTCGCTGCGCTCGAAATGACAGTGAAGGGCCGAAGGGTCAATAACGAGGAACGGAAGTGGGTAAAGCCAGAAGGCGACATTACGCAAGCATGCTCTTTGTTATCTGTCATTTCGAACGGAACGAAGTGAAGTGAGAAATCCCCTTCTTAAAGCGTACATAAGCCGGGAAACCGCTTACTGCGTGCCGCTGATACGTGTATAGCCCCGGGGGATTTCTCGCTTCGCTCGAAATGACAGTTAGGGGTGATAGAACAGCACCGGGGTTTTCGCAAGCACACCCTCTTTTATCTGTCATTTCGGAGCGAAGCGGCGTGAGAAATCCCCTTCTTAAAGCGTACATAAGCCGGGAAACCGCTTACTGCGTGCCGCTGATACGTGTATAGCCCCGGGGGATTTCTCGCTTCGCTCGAAATGACAGTTAGAGGTGATAGAACAGCCCCGGGGTTTCACAGGCACGCCCTTTTGTTATCTGTCATTTCGAACGAAACGAAGTGAAGTGAGAAATCCCCTACTTAAAGCGTACATAAGCCGAGAAACCGCTTGCTGCGTTCCGTTGCTGCGTCTATAGCTCCGGGGGATTTCTCGCTTCGCTCGAAATGACAGTAAAACACAAAGGCATGAACCACTTGAGGCTGATACCTGCGCAGTTCCCTGCTGCCCACAAGCACCACGCAGTGGCCGGTTTAAGGGGGTTAGGGGTTTGTTAAGGGGCCGAAGGGGGGAAATCGGAATCCCCCCTGGCCCCTTAACGCCTATCGTATAAATTTCAATGAATATGTTACCCGCGCATGGAGCGTACATAAGCCGGGAAACCGCTTACTGTACGCTTATTTTGTTCTTATTCTTGCTCTGCCCCATACAGCCCGAGTTTTTTCCTCAGAGCCTTAGCCGTTGGCGTAGCGGCGAGTCCACCGCGGGCGGTTTCCTTTAAGTCACTGTGCATTGTGTTGCCTACGTTTCTCATGGCGGTGACAACCTCGTCAAAGGGGATTACGCTTCGAATACCCGCAAGTGCCAAGTCCGCACTAAGCATGGCATTGGCTGCACCGATGGCGTTTCTCTTGATGCACGGGCATTCCACAAGGCCCGCCACGGGGTCGCATACAAGTCCCATGACATTTTTTAAGGAGATGGCAGCAGCATGAAGCGCCATTTCGGGCGAGCCGCCCGAGAGCTCCACCAAAGCTGCCGCGCACATGGCCGCTGCTGTTCCCGTTTCTGCCTGACAACCACCTGCTGCACCTGAAATAGAAGCGTTTGCCGCCACCAATGCTCCTATTGCCCCTGCAGTGTAAAGCCCATTGATGAGCGTTTCATCATCCCAGCTAAAGTCGTCCGCACAGGTCAAAAGCACACCGGGCAATACACCCGATGCGCCGGCGGTTGGCGCAGCAACAATCCTGCCCATGGAAGCGTTTACCTCAAGAACCCCCATGGCGGCCGCCGCTGCACGACTCATCCTGCTGCCACATAGCGATTTGTCCGCGTAGGAGTAAAGAAGCTCCGCATCGCCGCCCATAAGACCGCTGACGGTTACTTGTGCGTCCTCAATGCCGCTTTTCACGGATGCACGCATTGTATCGAGATTTTTTTGCATTTCGTCATGCAGCGATTTCTCGTCGAGCTCTTCGCGCTCAAGCTCGCTTTTAAGCATGATCTTATAAATGGGCAGATTCTCTTGTTTGCAAAGGGCAAGGAGCTCGTCGCCCGAACGAAAATTGTAGCTCATAGCGTTTTAACCCCCGTGATGTCAGGACACCAGTCTTTAATCAGTTGAATGGTACGCTCGGGCACGGTCGTATCGGTCTCGATGACCATATACGCATCCTGATGCTTAGCATGCCGGAACACGCGCATAAATGCGACGTTGATCTGCTCCTTGGCGAGTATGCTCGTGACCGAGTTGATAACCCCGGGCAAGTCGCGGTGACGGATAACAAGCGTGGGATATTCGCCCGTAAACTCGAGCTTTAGGCCGTTTAATTCCGTAACGAGTATATTCCCGCCGCCCACGGACACACCAACAAGCTCGGACACCTCACCATCTGCATTCACCGTTTTGATGCGCGCGGTGTTAGGTTCCTCCACAGGCTCGCTGCTGAACACCATGCGAATATCCACCCCTCGCTCCTTAGCGATCTCGGGTGCTATCCTTAGGTTCTCGTCACAGGGTTCCATGCCCAAGATGCCTGCGATAAGCGCTTTGTCGGTACCGTGGCCGCGTCCGGTCTCCGCAAAGGAGCCGTAAAGCGTGATCTCGGCGTTTTTTATATCGCCGCCCGAAAGCTTATAGGCCACATGCGCCAGCCTCGCAGCCCCCGCCGTATGCGAGCTCGACGGGCCTATCATGCGCGGGCCGATGATTTCCAATACGCTGAATTTCTGCATAATGATTATCCGCCTTTTAAAATTTTCACCTATTAATGAGGTGCGGTATTCATGCTAAAACGGCGGCTCGACCGTAAGGCTTTTGCCGTCGAGGAAGGAAAGCGGGCTTTCCTTTTCAAAATGAAATACGATACGCGCAGCGCATAGATAAAGCTTATTCGCCTTCTGGGCACGGTTAAACGCGAAGTCGCCGTATTTTTCGTCGCCTAAAACCGGATGGCCGATATGCGCCATATGTGCGCGTATCTGGTGGGTACGCCCGGTGACGAGCTTTACCTCCAAAAGTGAGGTATCCTCGTCTGTTGAGAGAACACGGTACGCGGTAACCATTTCCTTTGCAGCTTTTATAGGTTTGTCGTACACCGTAACGCGCGCAATGTCCTCATCTTTTACACAATAAGCCGTGAGGACTGCCTCACGCAAGCTCACTGCCCCCTTCACACGGCATATGTAATACTTTTCGAGCGTTCTTTGCCGCATGGCGTCATCCAACGCAGCTTTTGCCTGCTCATTTCTTGCAAACAATACAATGCCGCTCGTCGCCGTATCGAGCCTATGCACGGGGTATACCTTAGCGCACACGTCGTTTAGGCGTTCTTCAACCGTATTTTCCCCTCCGTCAGCTATAGCTACGCTTATACCGGCGGGTTTGTTCACGGCGATTATGCAGTTGTCAATATACACGATTTCTAAACCGTTTGCAAGACCGTTCAATTCCTCTTGAAATTGCCGCCAAACGCCGCCTTTGGGGAGGTTTGTGAATGTGAGCGCTTCCTTTTTTGTGGGGTGCTCTACCGTGAGCGAATATGCATAAAGTGCAATCTGCTCCCCTGCCCTTGCCTCTTTATTATACCTTTGGTCGCCCCAAATGGGAAATCCGTAAGCACTTAGCTGCAGGCGTATCTGATGGTGACGCCCGGTATGAAGCGAAACGTCAACTAGCGCAAGGCCATTCTTTTTCGCCACTGTCCTAAAGCTTAAGGAAGCGGGCTTTGCATTTTCTTCGCCCTCGCGGGCAATATGGGCATTCCCCGTGTTCTCATCGCGGGAGATATAGTTTATAAGCTCCGCGCTTGCGGGTGGGTCGCCTACCACCACAGCAACATAGCGCTTCTTTGCCGTACGTGAAGAAAGCTGAGAGCTTAGCCGCGAGGCAGCCTTCGATGTACGCGCAAACACCATCACCCCGCCTACGGGACGGTCGAGCCTGTGCACAAGCCCCAAATAGACATCCCCGGGCTTATTGTACTTGTCCTTCACATAAGCCTTTAAAGCCGTAAGCATGTCTAAATCGCCGGAGGAATCCGCCTGTACGGGCATGTTTTCCGGCTTTTCGGCCACGAGGAGATGGTTATCTTCGAATAGAATTTGCATAACTCAGTTATACCAACGCCCGCTTGCGCCGCAGGGCAGCGCGAGCTTGTCACGCGTGATAGGTAGGCCGACTTCATCTGCTTCCACCGTTCCGCCGTACTTTTTAAGCGCGGTTTTCATAACATTTGTAAGTACGCTCGGTGCAAGCCCCGTTGTATAGGAGTTGATAAGAAAGAAAACAGGGTCATCGCTTAAAAGCTTTACACATTCAGCGACGAGTGGGTAAAGATCGTCTTCCATCTTCCACATTTCCCCGTTCGGACCCCGCCCGTAGCTGGGCGGGTCCATTAGAATTCCGTCGTAGGTTTTTCCCCGTCTCTGTTCGCGCAGCACAAATTTTAACGCATCGTCCACAATGAACCTCACGGGTGCTTCGCTTAACCCGCAGGCATTTAGGTTCTCCTTCGCCCAAGCTACCATGCCCTTTGCGGCGTCCACATGCGTTACATGTGCCCCTGCTGCAGCAAGCGCACACGTTGCTCCGCCTGTATAGGCAAACAGATTTAAAATATTCGGCTTTCGTGTCTTCACTTTTTCCCGCATAAAATCCCAGTTAACAGCCTGCTCCGGGAATAGCCC
>JAEZLG010000162.1 GCA_023435855.1 Bacillota bacterium
CCATGATACGAATTTCACAGTATACCCCTTCCCCCTGCTTTATAGATAAAACGTGTTACCCCCAATAAACTCGCGCATAATGGACGTGGGCGGTATTTCATTTTCCACATCCGCGTCGAGGAAGTAGTTCAAAAACTTCACGATTTCGCGCGACCTGGCGTAATGCGGACTTTCGGGTGCCATAGCCGTCAAAAGCGGATACACATATTTTTTAAGCACCGCAATCTCATATACGAGCGTGGTGTTAAAAAACGCGTCGCCGTTTTCCTGGAACGGGAATATCCATGTTTCCTCACCGCGCCGCACGCTCGGCCACATGGAAAGCGTTTGCTCCATAGGAGAGTTGCGGGTACTGTAATCGCGTACAAGGCGCCTTAGAAGCCGCACGTCGGTGGTTCGAATGCGGTTATGGTCGTCTAAGTTTAGTGTGGTGAGCGCGCTTACATACACGCGGAACACAGCGTCTTGGTCGATATCTTTGCTGATCAGCATTGGGTTTAAGCCATGGATACCCTCGACAATCAGCGGCTCATCACTCTGGAGCTTTAATAGCTTCGGATGCGGTGAACGCTTACCGGTCGTAAAGTCGAACTCCGGCACTTCCACCTCCTGCCCCTGCATAAGGAGAGCAAGGTCTTCGTTAAAACGCGAGATATCGAGCGTGTTGATGTGCTCAAGGTCACGTTCTCCGTGCTCGTCAAGCGGTATGACATCGCGGTCAAGATAATAATTATCGAGCGAAAGCATAACGGGGTTTTGCCCTAGTACGCGAAGCTGTGTAGCGATACGGTGCGCCGAGGTGGTTTTACCGGAGGACGAAGGCCCCGCCACCATCACCGCGCGCGCCTTTTTGGCGATGATTTTATCAGCAATCTCGGAGTAGCTCCTTTCATGCAGAGCTTCGTTCACGCGAATCAGTTCCCTTATGGTGCCGTTTTCCACATGCGAGTTAAGCTGGTTCACCGAATCACATTTCATGAGTTTGCCCCAGCGATCACTCTGGAGAAACACACGCGTAAACCTGGGCATCTCTTTAAAATCGCTCGGTACGTCCGGTGCGTCGCTTCGCGGCATGAGCATTACAAGTGCTCCGTCATAATATTTAAGCCTAAATACGTCCACATAGCTTGTGTTTGGTGCCATTTCTCCGTAGAAGTAATCCATATACCCTTCGGCGCTGTACACATCGAAATAGCTGAACTTGCGCCAGCGAAGAAGTGCGGCTTTGTCCTCCTGCCCATCCTCCTCAAAATGCTTAAGTGCCTCGTTGATGGAGAGACGCTTGCGCTCGAGCGGCAGTGCTAAACGCACAAGCCTTCTCATTTCGCTCTCAAGGTTTAATACATCCTGCTCGTTGAGCGCATCGCCTTGCGGCTTTTCGATGGTGATATAAAGCCCGGGGCCGAGCGAATAGCGCACATACACGCGTGCGCCGGGCATCAGCCTTCTGGCGGATGTAATAAGCACAAATTCAAGCGTGCGCTCGTACAAGCGCTTACCCATTTCTTCGCCGTAGCGCAGCAAACGGATGCTTACATTCCGAAAAGGCGTATAACGGAGGCTGAACACTTCACCGCCAATTTGCGCGGCAAGCGGCCGAAGCTTTAAGGAATCGCTGTCAAGCCCGAGCTTTTTTATTGCGTCGAGTATGCACTCGCCCTGCTCAATGCCTACGACAATGCCATCGATGGTTAGATTCATTTTCGCCTCCTAATTTTAATCCCGCTTTCAGCTTCCCGCCTGCGCTGCATGAAGCCTCGCGTATTCGCCGTTTTGCTTGATGAGCTCCTCATGCGTTCCGTGTTCTTTTATGACGCCGTCGTCGATGACGACAATTTCATCGGCTTTACGGATGGTGGATAGCCTGTGCGCGATGACGATGGTGGTCCTGCCCTCGCTCAACCGATCGAGCGATGCCGTGATGCGTGCCTCGGTCACACTATCAAGCGCGCTTGTAGCCTCGTCCAAAATAAGGATGGGCGGATTTTTCAGAAAGATACGCGCAATGGATACCCTTTGCTTCTGACCTCCCGAAAGCGTTGTGCCGCGCTCGCCAACAACGGTGTCGTAACCGTCGGGCATTGCCATAATGTCGTCATGTATTTCCGCAGCTTTTGCTGCTTCTATAATTTCTTCATCGGTCGCATTGGTGCGGCCGTAGCGAATGTTCTCACGCACGGTATCCGCAAACAAAAATACATCCTGCTGCACGATGCCTATGTTTTCGCGCACAGAGCGCATCGTAACTTTTTTCAGATCCTTTCCGTCAATTGTAATGGAGCCTTTGGTAGGCTCATAAAATCGCGGCAAAAGGTGGCTGATGGTTGTTTTGCCACCGCCCGAAGGACCGACAAGCGCTACGGTTTTCCCCGCTTTGATGAAAAGGTTCACATCGTTGATGACCGGCTGTTCCGCTTCGTAGCTGAAACTTACATGGCGAAACTCGATATCGCCACGCACATTTTTGAGCCGCTTCGCATCGGGCGCGTCCTCAATATCAGGCTCTGTATCAAGAAGCTCCGTGAGACGACGGAAGCCCGTCATGCCCATCACATAGGTTTCGGCAAACATTGCAAGCTTGCGGATAGGTGAAGTGAAGGAGGCTACATACATGGTAAAGATTAAAAGAGCTGTTAAATCCATGCGTTTCTTCATGATCATATAGCCGCCGACACCGAGCACAACAACCTTCAATATGCTCGTAAAGAACTCTAGCGATGCAAAGAACTGCCCCATTACTTTATAGTAGCCGCGGCGTGAACGGATATAGATGCCGTTGCCTGCATTGAATTTACCGATCTCGTATTCCTCGTTATTGAATGCCTTAGCAACGCGCATGCCAGAAATTGAGGACTCAATGCTTGCGTTAACACCCGCTAAGCCTTCCTTGACTTTGCGGGAAGCATCGCTCATGCGCTTTCGAAGGAAAATGATCACAGCGATCATTAGGGGGATTGACAACATAAGCACCAGCGCAAGCCGCCACTCGATTGTAAGCATCACTACGAATGCACCTAAAAAAGTTACCAAGGAGATAAACACGTCTTCCGGGCCGTGGTGTGCAAGCTCGGTTATCTCAAACAGGTCGTGTGTGACGCGCGCCATCAATACACCCGTGCGCGATTTATCATAGAAGCGAAACGAGAGCTTTTGCAGATGAGAAAAAAGATCCCGCCGCATATCCGCCTCCATAAGCACGCCGACATAATGGCCTATGGCGGTCACGATATATTCGAGTACGGCGCGAAGTGCGTGCGCGATAAAAAAAACGATCACGATCGTAAAAAACATTTCATATTTGCCGGTGGGCAGGTACTGCTCGAGTGCTATTTTCGAAAACAGGGGATAGGCTATATCCACCGCTGCTATGAGAAACGCACAGGCCATATCGAGGATAAAAAGCGGCAAATGCGGTCTATAATAAGACGTAAACCGCCCAAGCTGGGACTTCTTTTTCATATACACGCTCCAATTTATAGTAACCTCATGATTATACTATAATTCCTGACGAAATGGATAAAATATTGCAAATTTTAAAACAATGGGATTTATGCCAACACGCGATAATAAATCTGATATAATAGAGCATGTTTGAGCGGCTCAAAGTAAAACCATGCGCCGTATTCGGGAGTAAAAAAGCTGTATGGATATGGAGAAAAATTCTAATTCGTTTGTAAAAGGCGCGGCGATTCTCGCCATAGCAGGCCTTATCGTAAAGATTATCGGTGCGTTTTTCCGCATACCTCTTGCCAACCTTATCGGCGTAGAAGGTATGCGCTATTATGAGGTCACTTATCCTTATTATTCGTTCCTTCTCGCAGTATCGAGCGCAGGTCTCCCCACCGCCATTTCAAAAACTGTCGCGGAGCGTGTAACCTTTAAAGATTATCACGGAGCGCGCGCTGTATTTAAGGACGCATTTATATTGCTGACGGGTATAGGTATCGTTACCTCCCTCGTCATGTATTTCGGTGCGCATTTTATTGCCAATGTTGCGGAATCCCCCGAGGCATACCGCTCCTTTGAAGCACTTTCACCCGCACTTTTCCTCGTATCCATCATGTGCGTATACCGAGGCTACCTCCAAGGTATGCAGCAAATGACCGGCACCGCTGTTTCGCAGCTTGCCGAGCAGATCGGTAAGCTCATTTTCGGTTTATATCTGGGCGTGAAGTTTTTGCCCCAAGGGCCGGAATATGCCGCCATGGGTGCAATCGTCGGCGTAACGATTTCCGAATTTTTAGGGCTTGCCGTGATATGGCTTGTTTATATGAGCAAGCGCAAGCAGTTTGCGCGCGCGATAAGACGAAGCGAAAAACGAAGCTATGCTTACGGCGTGTTTTTAAAGCCACTCCTTCTCATCGCCATCCCCATCACCATAGGTGCTTCCATAAGCTCACTGTCCGGTATGGTGGACAGTGCGCTTATCATACAGCTGCTTATGAAACTGGGCTTTAGTAACAGCACTGCGGGAGTCGCCTATTCGCTGCTTCGCGCGAACGTTACTACGCTTGTGAATATGCCGGGCGTGCTTACGATGGCGCTCGCGGTAAGCCTCGTGCCCGCTATTTCCTCCTATGTCGCCAAAAAGGATTTTAAGCGTGCAAAGATTGCAGCTCGCCTTGGGATGAAGCTTGCACTCATCATAGGTTTTCCGTGTGCGGTAGGCCTATTTGTGCTAAGTAAGCCCGTGCTGCTGCTTTTGTATCCCTCGCTCACAGGCGGACAGCTCGAACTTGCCTCAGAGCTTCTTAAAACCGCCTCCGTGGGGGTAATTTTCCTATCCCTCGTGCAATCTATGACGGGTGTGATACAAGGCCTAGGGAAGCCAAGCGTGCCGGTATTTAACCTGTTTGTCGGCTTCGTGCTCAAGGTCATCACGATGTTGATACTTATGAGTATCCCCAATGTCAACATACAAGGTGCGGCCGTCTCCACCGTTATCTTATATGCCTTTGCAGGCATTGCAGATACGATTTACACCATGAAAAAGACAGGCATGCAACTCGATATTTTTGACTCATTTGGGAAACCCGCCTTAGCTTCTCTCATAATGGGGCTTGTTGCAGCCGTCTGCAACAGCCTTCTGGAGGCAGCAGGGCACCAGCGTCTGGGTGCAATTGTAGGTATTTTTATCGGCGTAATCCTATACGCGGTGCTCATGTTTGCACTTTCTATGTTCTCGCCCGAGGAGCTCGATATGATCCCCGGAGGCAACAAAATACGCGGACTTTTAAAGCGCTTTCAAAAACGCTCCAAATAAGCATTGAGGAAACCGAATATGTATACCATAACCGTTGTTCCGCTATCCGTGCCCCATTTCCTCACCGAGGCTTCGCGCGAGACAATCCGCAATGCAAAAAAGCTATTTTTGCAGACAGCTCACCATCCTTGCGCAAAAAGGGTTATAGATGAAAAACACTCCTTTGTTTCCATGGACGATTTGTATGAAACAAGCGAGGATTTCGACGCGCTCAACTTAAACATCGCGAAACGTCTTTTATGCGGTGAGAATGCCGTTTACGCGGTTTTGGGCCGCGGTGCGGGACAAGCCTTCATGACACTTCTAAGGCTCAAAGCCGAAAGGGAAAATGTAAACATCGTATGCCTACCGGGCATAGGTTTTATCGAAGCCGCCTTAAGCGCTCTTCCTATGGGAGAAGGTACGTTTGACGCCTATTCGTCTGCAACGGCAAATGAGCTTCCCGATTTTATTGACACCAACCGAGCATTTTGCGTAGAACAGGTGGATACGACCATACGTGCGGGCGAGGTGAAGCTTGCCTTAAATGAGTTTTATCATGACAATGCGCCTGTGTGGTTTTGTGTACTCGATGAAAGCGGAGTTTACCGCGTTAAAAAAATTGCCCTCTACGAATTGGACAGACAAAAAGCCTATGCGGCAGATATGGTTGCCGTGGTTCCTCCCGTACGCTTTGATGCGCTTGAGCGTTATGGCTTAAAAGAGCTCTTATACGTATTGGACCGTTTACGCGCGCCGGGGGGTTGCCCATGGGACGCGGAGCAGACACACGTTTCGCTTCGCCGCACCGCCGTGGAAGAAGTCTACGAGGTGGTTGACGCCATCGATCGCCGTGACGACGCAGCGCTTTGTGAAGAACTTGGCGACCTGCTTATGCAAATCGCTTTCCATGCACGCCTTTCCAGCGAGCGCTCTGCCTTCACCATGCGCGACATCACGACAGGAATTGTGAAAAAACTCATCTACCGCCATCCCCATGTGTTCGCAAAAGCACAGGTATCGGGCTCTGATGAAGTGCTCGTGAATTGGGAAAAGCTCAAAAGCGCAGAAAAGGGTTATACATCTGCGACAAGCGCCATGGAGGCAGTACCCAAAAGCTTCCCCGCCCTCTTGCGTAGCGAAAAGGTGCAGAAAAAAGCAGCAAATGTGGGGTTTGATTGGAATAACGCAGATGATGCGCTGCGCAAGATATATG
>JAEZLG010000207.1 GCA_023435855.1 Bacillota bacterium
GGCGGTTCGGCCCCGCTCTATGCACTCGATACAGTCGTCTGTATGGGCGGCGGAATTTCGGTGGGCATGGGCATGTCGAAGGCATTTGAAGCATTCGGCGTCAGCGATAAAAAGATGTTCGGCGTGGTGGGTGATTCCACATTCTTCCACAGCGGCATGACTGGAGCCGCCGAAATCCTCTACAACAAGGGCAAAATCATCCCCTGCATATTAGACAATTCCATCACCGCTATGACGGGGCATCAGGATAACCCGGGTACGGGAGAAACTCTTATGGGCGAAAGCACGCCTGCGATTTTACCGGAAAACGTACTAAAGGCTATGGGCTATAAGAACGTAATTATCGTGGACCCGCAGGACCTAAGCGCCATGCAAACCGCTATAGACGATGCTTTAAAAAGCGCAGAACCCGCAGCGATTATTACCAGACGGCCGTGTGTGCTCATTAAAAAAATCAAACATAACTTCTCTAAATGCGCGGTGGACCGCACGAAATGCAGAAGCTGTAAAATGTGCCTGAAGGTGGGCTGCCCCGCCGTGTGCTTCAAGGAGGGCAAGTCCTTTATCGACGAAACGCTTTGTGTGGGCTGTACGGTGTGCATGCAGGTATGCCCTTTCAAAGCCATCGAAAAAACGGAATAGGAGGCGTCGGCGATGCGAGAAACAAAAAGCATACTCTTGGTGGGCGTCGGCGGTCAGGGCATATTGCTCGTAAGCCGCGTGCTGACAAAAGGTTTATTGCAAGCGGGCTATGACGTAAAAATGAGTGAAGTGCACGGCATGGCACAGCGCGGTGGAAGCGTTTCCACGCAGGTACGCTTTGGGGATGAAGTGTATTCCCCCATCATCGGGCGAGGAAGTGCCGACGCGCTGATCGCCTTTGAAAAAATGGAAGCAGTGCGCTATGCGGAATACTTAAAGCCTTCCGGCACGGTATTGGTGAACGATTATGAGATTGCACCCATGCCGGTCGCTTCAGGTACGGCGGTTTACCCGGAAGGTACTATAGAGGCAGTCTCTTCGGTATTTAAGACCTATGCTGTAAACGCGGCAGAGATCGCTAAAGAGTTGGGCAACGCCAAATGCATGAACGTTGTGCTGCTCGGCGCTATGGTAAAGGCATTTTCGCTTCCCGATTTGGATTGGGAAGCGCTCATCAAAGCGGAACTCCCCGAGAAACACCACGAGCTCAACATCGCGGCGTTTCGGGCAGGTCTTACAGCGCTTTAAGATTAGGATTTATGTAGGGGGTTCTTCTATGTTAAACCAAGGGATGCTGCAAATGGGGAGAAAGCGTTCTCCTATCCGCGAGCTTTTTGAGTATAGCCGCGCGCGCGCCAAACTGGTGGGCGAGGAGAACATATGTGATTTCAGCCTTGGTAACCCCAGCATCCCCGCTCCAAAAGAAGTAGAGGATGCTATATATCGTACGCTTCAAAGCGGGGACAGCTTGAAAGTGCACGGCTATACGAGCGCCAACGGTGCCCAAAGTGCGCGCGCCATGATTGCAGAATCCTTAAACCGCCGTTTTAACGCAAATGTAACTGCAGACAATCTCTATCTCGCCTGCGGTGCGTCGTCTGCGCTTAGTGCGGTATTTCGCGCAATCACAATTGATGACAATACGGAGTTTGTAGCAATCGCACCGTTCTTCCCGGAATATCGCTTCTACATAGGTGCCGCAAAACTCGTCGTCGCACAGGCGGACACAGAGCATTTCCAGGTGGACTTAGTTTCCCTCGAAAGCGTAATCACCAAAAACACGCAGGCCGTTATCGTCAACTCACCCAACAACCCCACGGGCATCATCTATTCTGAGGAAACGCTTAAAGGTCTTGCAGATCTCTTAAGGTGCAAATCGAAGGAATACGGTCACGCCATCTACATCGTTTCCGACGAGCCGTATCGTGAGCTTGTGTACGACGATGCAATAACACCCTATATACCGCAATTTTATGAAAACACCATCGTATGTTACTCCTACAGCAAAACGCTCTCCATCCCGGGCGAGCGCATCGGCTATGTGCTTGTACCTTGTGAAGTCGAGAATTCCCGCGACGTCTATGATGCCGTGGCGGGCGGTGCAAGATCATTGGGCTATGTATGCGCACCTGTTCTAATGCAGCAAGTAGCGGCACTGTGCTCGGATGTGAAACCCGATATTGAGGCATATAAGCGCAACCGCGATACGCTCTATAACGGCCTTATCGGCATGGGCTATGCGTGCGTTAAGCCAACGGGTGCGTTTTACCTGTTCGTTAAAGCCCCCGGCGGCGATGCTGCGGTTTTCTGCGAGGCTGCTAAGAAAAAAGACCTGTTCGTAGTGCCCGGTGCGGAGTTTGGCTGTGAAACGCATATGCGTGTAAGCTACTGTGTTTCCTATGAGACCATAATAAAAGCTCTTCCGTTGTTTGAAGAGCTGATCAAAGAGTTTTATCGAAGCTAGAAAAATAGCCGCTTTGCGGCTATTTTCCTTTACACTGTTCATCGTTTTTCTTTGGTTTCTTCCACTTGATGGAAAAATACCCCGCAAGGCTCATTATAAGTGCGCCTGCGGCATCCACGATCATATCCTCCATGGTGTCCTTAAGCGCCAAGCGGCCGGACAGAATTTCTCCGCTCTCGGTCATGTATTTTTGCATGTTAAGTTTTAGTACCGCATCCACAGTGTATTCATAAATTTCCCAGATTACCC
>JAEZLG010000222.1 GCA_023435855.1 Bacillota bacterium
GCCGTACGCCGTGCCACTTCCGACGCAAGCCGCAAAGGCGATACATAGGGTAATCGCCAACAGGCATGCCGCAGCCTTTTTCATATACGTTTCCCCACCTTACCGCATATTTTTTCTAAAAAACAAGCGCTCCTTAATAAAACCTATACACCGTCCGCGACCGGTATGTTCCATTCGGTAAAAGCACCGCGCTCGGGAAGGATTTTTGATTGGGCGCGTCGGGGAAATTCTGCGTCTCAAGGCAAAGAGCGCTGCGGTTTTTGTAGATTTGCCCGTTTTTACCGACGGGTGTGCCGTATAAAAAATTGGCTGTGTAAAGCTGTACGCCGGGAGCGTCGGTAAGTACCTCCATACGTATGCCGCTTATATCGCCCGCAAGCACTGCTGCACGGCGAAAACCACACTTGTTAAGCACAAAATTATGGTCGTACCCTCCACCAAAGTGAAGCTGTTGATTTTCTGCATTGATATCCTTACCGACGGTCTTTTCGGCTTTGAAATCAAACGGCGTATCTAAAACGGGTAAAAGCTTACCTGTGATATTAAAGTTACTATCTACCTCTGTGATAAAATCCGCGTCAAGCATAAGCGTATGGCGCAATATATCGCCCGTGCCGTTGAGGTTAAAATAACTGTGGTTTGTCAGATTGATGACCGTTTCTTTATCGGATTCGGCCTCGTACTCTATTTCGAGCGCATTGTCGCGATTCAGGCGGTACGTTACACGCACATGAAGATTGCCGGGGAACCCCTCCTCACCGTCGGGCGAGATACGGGTAAAAACGATTGCACGGTTATCCTCCCCTACAGCATACATGTGCTTGTCAAAACCGCGCATGCCGCCGTGCAGACAACGGTTCTTTTCATTAGCACTTACGCAGTATTCTTTGCCGGAAAGCGTAAAGCGCGCGCCTCCGATTCGGTTGGCGTAGCGTCCGATAAAAGCGCCGATGTAGGCAGCATTGCTTTCGTATTCCCCTATATCGTCAAACCCGAGCACCACGTCTGTCAGCTTCCCCTTTGCATCAGGCACAACAAGCGAGCGAAGTGTCGCGCCATAATCTAAAAACTCTGCGTAAGCGCCGGATTCGTTTTCCAAGCGATATAACGATACAGTTTCGCCGTTTTCCGTTACCCCAAAGAGCTTACTTACCATGCTTACCCCCATTTTTAATGCATGGCGGAGCGCAACAACACCCCGCCATACCTATATGTATTATCGAATGCCTACAACCTCATAACCCGCATCCGCTATTGTGGCCTTGAGCGTGTCGTCCTTGACATCGCTTATAAGCTCTACCGTAGCGGTTTTTGCGTTTAAATCCACCTTTGCGCTTGCACCATCTATTGCATTAAGTGCTTTTTCCACATGCGCGGCGCAATGCCCGCATGACATACCCTCAATAACAAGCGTCTTTGTCATTGTATCTTCCTTTCTAAACAATACACTTTTATATGACCACAGTTTACATCTCTATTCTAACCATAAGCGATGCAGCTTTACAAGAATCACCTACCGTTTTATAATCCATTTATGTATGAGTTTATTGAAATTGCAGCACAGGAGCTCGGTTTTGAGCGTGTTTACTTCCTTGCACCAAATCGCCTGCATACGTGGCAGAAGCGTGCGAAGGAGACGGGCTTTGGCACGGATTTAATAGAAAACATTGCCGCTCATGATGAGAACATGAGCTCAATTGCACTTCTTATCTATCCCTATCACCCGTACGCAAAAGGCGAGCGCATACCTGCCTACTATATTAACAGCAACCGCTCCTATCACGCAGCAAAGACGTTAGTTTCTACATTGAATAACGCGGGCGTATCCTGTGAATATGCTGTATTGCCCTACCGCGCGCTCGTACACGCCTCCAATATTGGAGCGATCGGCCAAAACGGGTTGCTGCATGTAAAACCCTACGGCTCGCGTATCATCTTACAGGCGCTCATAATCCATAATCTTGCGCCTCGTTCTTATGATACGAGGGAATTTGCCTGCCCAAAAAACTGCGACGCCTGCGCGCGCGCCTGCCCGTCAAATGCAATCACGGACAATGGTCTTGATATAAGACGCTGCATGCGAGCGCAGATGGAAGATACGATGTATAGCGACGAGGTGAAGGAAAAGCTTTCCGGCCACATTGGCTGTGAGCTTTGCATGCTCGCATGTCCCTTTAATGCTTCGCTTCCTGTAGACGATCCCGATAAAACTATCCGCGAGGCGTTCGACCTAAAGCGGCTTATCTTAGGCGATGCAGCTAAGGCACGAGCGCTCGTTGGCAAAAACATGACAAGCAAAGGCAAGCTCACCGCAGAAGCCATCGTATTTGCTGCGCGGGAAGGCCTTTACGAAGCGGAGATACGCGAAGCGCTCAACTCGCCCTTTGAAGCCGTGCGCGATGCGGCGGCATGGGCGATCAAAAAGTATTTTCAACGCGCTAGTCCACGGAAAACATGACCCTTATTTTTTGCAAACCAGCAGCGCATGGTTGCTCATACCCGTGCAGGATTCATGCGATGTCATATGATCGTACAGCTCTATAAACAGCTTGAATTTGTCATCGTCCATAGCGTCCGTCACCGCCGCATCTATGTAGAAGTCCGTCGCCAGGTTTTTTAGCTTCTTGAGCCCTTGTTTGCTCGCACTTTCCCGCATTTCTTCGGGCGTCGTGAAAAAAAACGTATCCGGCTTTATATCATCTACACCTTGCCTTAATATAAAATCGTTCGCTTGAGGGTTTGGATATTTTATCCGCAGGCTGTCATGTACACAAGCACCCGCGTATACGCCGATCTTATTGATATACGCGAAAGCCAGTATGCCGCCCGCTTTGCACACGCGGCTGCACTCTGCAAAAACAAGCGTGCGCTCCTCCTTCGGCAGATGGTACATCGGCCCTAGGCACAGCACCACGTCAAAGCTTGCATCCTCTACTTTCAAATTTGTCGCGTCCCCCACCTGGCAGGATACATTTTTCAGACCGCTTTTCTCAATCTTTGCGCGAAATAGTTCAATATGTGCCGGGCAAATATCAATGCCCACATATTCGCGGCATTTATCGGCATAATACATACCGTAATATCCGGTTGCACAGCCGACTTCAAGGATGCGGTCATCGGGTGTGATATACCCGTTAAGATGCCTTATCGTATAGTGAAATTCCAACATTGTTGTGCGGGAGGATGCAGCCCGTCCGTCTTCCCGCATCCCGTCGCCGTACTGGATATACATTTTATCCCGATTGGTCGACATCGTTATCACTCCCTATCCGCCAAATTTAATTTGATCGTATACGCAAAGGTCTATATATCCTATTTTGCGGTAGATGCCGCAGGAGATCGGGTTTTTTGCGTCGGCTGACAGGCAGCAGAATTTGTTGCCGCGCTCCAGTAAAATTCTTGAAAGCTCCGCCACGGTGGAGGATGCGTAACCCTTGTTCCTATAATGCGGCGGGGTATATACGCCGTTTATAACAGCTCCGTTTACTGTACTCCGCCCGTGAACAGCCTGCGACACAGGGTATCCGTCCTCCCAAATATAGTGCATACCTTTATCGAGGCGGTTTTTGAGCCTCCCGACGCTCGTTAAAATATCGTATACCTCCACATGGCAGTCCTCGCCGAAAGCGCGCTCCCAATACGGTGCGAAATATAGGTCATCCTCCCGAAGCGGACGCAAAACTCCCGGGGCTTTTTTTACTTCATTTACCTTGTCAAGCCGCATGATGTTCATGGACATATGCAGGTGAAAACCACTATTTTCAGCATAACTATTAGCAAACCTTTGCGCCAGGCTCTTTTCTGCAAGAACACCGGGAAGCAAATACCCCATGCTTTTAAGCTCGTCGGATAAAAGCTTAACAGCCGCATCGTTTCGAAGGTTTCCCGTTTCGTACAATACAATATTAAAAGGCGGTGTGCAGGCGGCAACCAAAACGATCGCTCCGCTCTCCTCTTTGACCGATGCAAGAAGCCATTTTGTACAATCGGCGGATGTATTCTTTGTAAAACTGATCGGAAGATTGTTCTGTACCTCGTTTTCGAGCAGAATATGGAGCGTGTCAAAAGCAAATGCATCCATGCTCGTGTATCTTGTAAATCTCATAGAATAGCCCCCTTCCTTGCAATACCCAAAATATGCGTCGACAGCCCCATGATGCTTTCTTCTTTCTCACAAAGCGAAACGATCTTCATAATGCTTTCACGCTTTTCTTTGTCCCTCCATGCTTCGTCCAGATTGGGAACAAGCCAACAGGGACCTAATACGCCGCGAATCTCCGCTTTACAAAATCCGGCTGTTGTAATCTCCTCCTTTAACTCCTCCGGCAAATGAAAATACGAGCGGCCCATGCCATTGTACTTTGATGCCGGGTTTTTGATATGATCCCCTGTTTTGATTTCTGTTTCGAGCATATTGTAAAACTCGATCTCATCGAGCAACGCGTTTTGATCATACGTCGTTACGGCCCACAGCATCGTTGCGTATCTTGTGATACCCGCAACAAACAGCAGCCCGTTAGGCTTTAACAAGCGGTAACACTCCTTTAGACACAGCTGCCTTTCGCTAAAATCCACGATATGATACATAGGTCCAAGTAGGAGTATTGCGTCGGCGGAAGCATCGGCTCGGTCAATGCTGCGGGCATCGGCGACTTCTGCTGTTTTTAAAGTCAACCCGCATTCCCGGCCGAGCTCGTGCGACATCTCGATATGCTTTTTTGATAAATCAAATAAATGCACATCATACCCAAGCGCCGTAAGAAAATAGGAGTACTCACCATATCCTCCGCCTATGTCATAGATCGTCGCCGGAGCAGGCGGCAGAAGATCACAAAGTATTTCCTTCGTCCGCTCAAACTCAATCAGCCCCAACCCATTATGGAGCCTATTAAACTCTATCCCGGCGTTGTACCCTTCAAGAACGTCTTTGTCAATCGACTTCATATTAAATACCCCTTATAAAAATAAAAAACGGTCGAAAGCTTTTGATGAGCCTTCAACCGTTCTATTCACAATTGGTTAAACCTATTGGGAATACAATGGCAAAAGCCCGACGCCGCGTACGACTGCGAGTTGTACTTGCTGAATGCTGAGGGTTGAAACACACAACATCATACCGAACTTTTGCTCCTTTCTTTGGGATTGCTGTAAAAAATATCATAAAGGTTGCGTTTTGTCAATACCATGTATTTTCCCGAATTTGACAATTTTCCCTATTCTATGCTAGTATTTGAATATCAGTTCAACCAAAATTTCATATAGGAGGTAGTGCCATGCCTCGCAACAAACAGCAAAACGAACGTGCGCGCGACGCGCGCAGGGAGAAGATACGCGTGGAGGCGCTCAAGCAATTTGCTCTTAAGGGACTCGGAGCTGCGCGCATTTCGGATATTGCCGAGGGCATCGGCATGGCGCAGGGGCTTTTGTACCACTACTATCCTTCCAAAGAAGCGCTGTATCTCGATTTGGCACAAGATGCACTCGATAAAACCATCGAGAACGTTGAGGAAGTACAAGGCATGCGCGGCAAGGCGCGCGATAAGCTATTGTACCTATTGCGCATCTTTGCAAGCGCCATCGAGCAGGACGAAAATTTCGCACGCACATTTTGTTTGCTTACGCAAAGTACCGCACCGCTAAAACTAAGCGATGATGACCGAGTATTTTTGGAGGAAAAGCGCCTTTTCCCCTACCATGTTCTGGCTGAAATTTTTCATGAAGGACAATCTGAGGGAAGTGTATCCGACGGCGAGCCAATGGAGTATTCCCTCCTATTTTG
>JAEZLG010000265.1 GCA_023435855.1 Bacillota bacterium
TCATGCTTTACGCCATATTCCTTCAGCGCTCTTTCCTCTTCAACACTCACGTAGTCGGAAAAGAGCATTACATTGATATCTCTATCAAGGCAGCTTTGTGCCACATCCGCAGCAAACTTACCGGGCACGGAAATTAACGCCATATTTATCGCAGGATCGATTTTTATAGCACCGCTTAAAGTCTGCGGCGCATACGAATTTTTCTTTGCCTGAGACTTTTTGTTGAGCATTTCGTCTACTTTAGAAAGGCTCGCTTTAAAGGCCAACTCATCTGTACATTCGACCGCAATAAAGAAGTCGTTCGCTGAAATCTCCTCAAAACCCGGTGCATTCAACCCAATCGAGCAGGCAAGTTCCCGGTTTAGTTCCGTACCCATGCCTACAAGAGCCTGCTTTACGCCGGCAATCTTTTTTAAATCCTTTGATAGGATCATCAAAGTGACGGAATCGTAATATGCGTTTTTTCGAACTTGAAGCTTAACCAAAGCATGCACCTCCATGGATTTGCAACGAAAGAACAATGCCGCAAAGAATATCCGAGCCGGAGGCAGAACCTATACTGAGGATGCGAGAAACAGGCGCTTGAAGACGCTTCGCCGGCAAGCCGGAAAACAGGACGTTTAATAAATCCGAAATAAATTGAGAAACCAAGCCATCCCCGCACCGAAGCAAAAAATTACCGCTGATATCGTTGGTTTTCTCAGCCGCTGCATAGCAGGCTGACCTCCCTAATTTAAGCACTTCCCCGCGCTTAAGCCCCTTAGCTTCACCCAAAGGATAATAGGCACACACATACCCGAGAAGCATGTCGTCAGAAGATGGTGTAAGCCCTATCCCCAAGCCTGCGATTGCCGCCGCGGCAGACGCTGCTTTCTCGTAATCCAAAGCTATGAATGCGTCATGAAGTGCCGTTAGCCTGGGGCGAATCATAGCGCTAAACGGGTTATCCGGTGTATCTAAGGCCAGAGGAATCATCCCATCGAGGTTTCCCTCGGCTAACAGGAGTGCTTTGAGTTCCGGCAAACACGATTGTACATGTGGCCTATAGCTTACCCCCTCAAAGACGTCAAGGTTCTTGACTATGGCGCTATTAAAATCTATTGTAAAACCTGCCTCGATTACTTGAACTCCTGTGCGGCTTATACATGCTTGCATTTGGGGTTTTAAACCTAATCCCGTGAACGGTACATCTGTTTCAACCGTACAGGACCATGGATACAGGCCTTTTTCCGCAGGGAGTATGGAAATAATACCCCCCGCGGTCATAATGTTCACCGCCCGGTCAAATACCGAGTGGATCCATCCCCTCATCGCACCCGTACATAACGAGCGCTCCAATGCGGCGCACAGGTTCACTGCATGCAGCACTAAGCCTTTTGGAAGATGAAGCCGTATATTGGCTCATCCACTGTCTCCTTGTATTTGATGACTCTGGTGCGAACCACACCTACGGTGGATGTAAGCTCCATACCGCTTTCAATCCCCTCGTCAAAGCCGATCTGCCCGGTTGCGCGCACGCCGTTTTCAAACTCCACAATCCCGAAATGGAGCCAGGGCATCATATACCCCTCGGGTAAATTGTATACGCGTGTCCATGTTAAGAGCTTACACTTGCCCTCTAAGGGTAAACGCTCAAACGCGCGGCCGTCACAATCCGGGTTTTGACAGACAATATAACGGGGATGGTGCAGCTTGCCGCACTTCATACATTTATAGGCATACATCTCATCCATTTTATTACCCCCTTACTCTGCCTTAAGGACTGTGGATACTACGTTATTTCCAAAACCGCCGAAGTTTACGGCGAGTGCAGTCTTAGCATCCTTCACCTGGCGTTCTCCCGCCTCACCGCGAAGTTGTTTTACCAGCTCCACAATCTGCGAAATACCCGTCGCACCCAATGGATGCCCTTTTGCCTTTAAGCCACCCGAGGTATTAATAGGCATATCGCCATTAAGTGCGGTTCTGCCCTCGCGTGCGGCAATATGACCGCCGCCCCGTGGGAACAAGCCCGACTCCTCGCTCTCTTCAATCTCCAATATCTGGAAAGCATCATGGAGCTCAGCAACGTCTATATCCTCCGGGCCTACACCCGCCATCTTGTAAGCCTTTTGAGCGCTCAGGCGAACGGCCAGCAAATCGCTTGGCACCTCGCGGTTAGCTACATAGTGGGTGTCTGTGGCGGAGGCAATGCCCGCCACCTTGATAAAGGGCTTATGCGAGAAACCGAGCTCAGTCTGTTTATCCTTGGCGACAAGCAGCAGTGCCGCTGCTCCGTCTGATACCGGGCACATATCATATTGGCGCAAAGGATCGGCCACAATCGGGTTTGTTGCCGCGATGTAGCGCTCATCCGTAATGCGGTCCAGTTTCACCCTGGAATGGATATGTGCATTGGGGTTTAGACAGGCGTTGTCGTGGTTCTTAACCGATACAATAGAAAGATCGCGGTTGGTAACGCCGTACTTATCCATGCACAGCCTTGTAAACATGCCCGCAAAAGAGGGCAGAGTCAATCCGTAGGGGTATTCGCCCGTGGGGTGAAGCATGGTCGCCACAAAATCCGTGCCTTCCCAGCCCGATACCTCACGCATGGCTTCGCCGCCGATAACCAGCACGCAATCGCACAAGGAGGAGGCAATGGCTGCATACCCGAGCTTAAGCGCGGAAGCGCCCGAGGCGGGACCGTTTTCCACGGTTTCCGCCATGGCGGGGCGAATGTTGAGCGTATCCACCACCGCAGAAGCAGCACCGCTCAAGCGGTTCACCATACCCGCACCCATGGTACCCACGAACACCTGATCGATAACATTTTTTCGGCCTGTCTTTGCACCGGCGTCATCCATTGCCTGCAAAGCGGCCTCACAGCACATATCCAAAAACGGTACCGATGATTTCCCGAATTTCGTATGTCCTATGCCAACGATTCCCACCTCTCGCATTTAGGTTTGACCTCCTTAGCTAACATTGCTCTTTACATTACGCTTTGACGCTCTTTTACACGTTGAGCGTAGCGGGCATATGAAGGACCTTGTTCGCCTCAACTACATCTTCAAATGCGGGCCGAATGCCAACATTCTTGTTCGACTTATGCTTCTCCCACAATGCGCGTGTGAGTACGAAAGTGGGTACTCCGCCCAGCTCATGGGGAGAATTGGGCCTCGATTCCAGCTCATATTCAATCATCCAACGCTTAAAGCCGTTAGGGGATTCGGCCACAATGAAAACCTCATCCTGGTTCATAAAATCGAAGTGGTACTCCATCTTAGCCGCGAAAAGCTGCGCCCCTACGCGCACACCGCGTTTGAGCGTCATGGTATGGTAGGACATACCTATCTTTTCGTTTACCAACCGGCCGTTTACGATACCGGCAATCTCTCCGTCCACAGCGCCCACAAAAAGATATTCATCCTGCACGCGATAGCGCAGCATGCCTAAGACTTCGGCGTAGATACGCGCGGCTACAATATCGTAGAAATCCTTGGGATGATGAAGAAGAGGCGCTATGCCGTCAAGTATCATCACCATTTCCTCGCGTGTAGCCTCGCGCACCAGCATATCTTCGCCGGTGGTCAGTGGGATTACCTTGGGCTCATAGGGTACCATACCCACGGTTGGCGGCCTGAGTTTAGCTTCCATTTGGTCGATTACAACATCGTAATCCTTCAGCATCCCGGGTTCCTCCTCTGCTTGCTATTACTTTGTTTTTGTTTATCTAATTGTGAACGTAAAAAACATCCGCTTGCCATAGTGTGCGAAATTTGTCGAATTGCGTGCTTTTATGGGTGTTTTTCTTCGTGTGGAATGCCTTGTTAACGACCGGTCTAAAGTGTTGGGAAATGAGAAAAGTAACCAGTTACATTGAGTGATTACAATTTACTGCACTTCCCGCGGTTTTGTCAAGGGTTTTGCTTTGAAAAATCCGATTTATAAGATATATATGTAATCGGTTACATTTAATTCCCCGGAATTCAAGCAGTTTTCTTGTTTGCATTTATGCTTAATGATATACTGTAATCAGCTCCTCTAAGGGGAGCATCTTCACATCAAAGCCGTTTGGCGGAGGGCATAAGTTTAAGGTGAATATTAGGGAAATCGCAAAAGAAGCGGGTGTATCGGTAGCTACCATATCCCGTGTACTGAACCATCCGGAGGTCGTACAGGCCGATACGCGGGACCGCATACTGGAGGTTATGAAGCGATTTAACTATACGCCCAATTGGTTCGCAAGAGGGCTGAACTTCGGCAAAACCAAAACCATCGCACTGTTTGTTCCCGATATCGAATCCGAAAAATACCAAAAAGTCATGTCCGGTGCGGAAACCGTAGCATTGAACAAGGACTACAGCCTTTTTATCTGCGGTACCCGCCATGATGCGAGTATAGAGGGCAACTACTTGGATATGGTGCTCCAGCGCAAGGTGGACGGCATTGTGTTGGCCGGGCCGGGGCTGTCTAATGAGCGCTATCTTGCGCTAGATTCCGTTCCCGTTGTTATGGCGGGCGTACATAAGGCACGTCCGGGATATGATTCCTGCTGCGTTAACTATCAAGACGGCGTATATAGCCTTACCGCACACCTTATTAAAATGGGTTACCGCTCCATCGATCTGCTCCTAAACGACATGCTGCCCGAGGAATCCGCCATGATTTGCGGAGGATTTGACCAGGCTGTTGAGGACCTTGGTGCAGATATGCAAAGCCGCCGTTTTGAGGTGGATTTGGGCTTTCAGGGAGGTTACTTTTTCGCACAGCGGATGATACTCAACGGTAATTTACCAAGGGCGGTCATTACCTATAACGATGAGCAGGCGTTTGGCATCATCAAATCGGCTCAAGCTTCCGGTGTACGAATACCAACCGATCTTGCATTAGCGGCTCTTTCGGATTCCGCTGCCGCTTCTATGGTGACCCCCGCGTTGACAACGTTGGAACTTCCCAATAAGAAGCTCGGTATGGTGGCAGCGAGAATGCTGATCGATAGAATCGAAGGTACTTCTATGGAGGAAACCGGTCAAGAGATCATACTGCAGCCAAAGCTCAAAGTGCGCAATTCCTGTGGCAATACCAAATTCATCTACGAGATATCCGATTAAAAAAGATACACGGAGCCTAGGGCGGCATGCTGACATATGCCGTGCAACCGCCCTTTGGCGAGACTCCCTCGGCGGGATAACCGCCCTACACAATGACAAAGACATGCGTCAAAACAGAAGTTTTTTGGCACAGGGGTTTAACTCCACTTATCTTTGGGGGGATACGAGTATGGATATGTCCGTCGAATTAGGCAGCCTGACTTTAAAGAATCCCGTTATGGTAGCCTCCGGGCCTTGGTCCGGCAACTTGGAGGGTATTCGCAAATGCATCGAATTCGGCGCCGGAGCGGTGGTGACGGAAACCATCGCCATGGAGACACATCCGACGCTGCATCCCTATTTACACGTAAACGGCACGCAGCTTTTTAACATCAGGCTTTATTCAGACCTATACCTCGAGCAATGGGAGAAAAGCCTCACATCTCTCGATAAACGCGGTGCCAAGCTTATCGTAAGCATCTCAGGCGAAACTGCATCAGAGGTTCGTTATTTGGCCGCCTGTGCTGAGCGCATGGGTGCAGATGCCATAGAGCTTAGCCCATCCGCCCCCATAGGGATGCGCTACCGCTTCTTTTCCACTTATCCGGAACGTACGGCTAAAATTGTAGAAGCCGCGGTGAAAGCCGCGGACTTGCCGGTTTTCATAAAACTGCCTTATGAGGCCAGTTATTTCCCCGGCATGCTTCAATCCGTTTACGACGCGGGTGCAAAAGCCGTTGCAGCCATCGATTCTTTAAAAGGCCTTAACGGCGTGGATTTAGAAAATCGTCAAACGCATATGCCCACCTTCGGCGGCTATTCCTCCGAAAACATACGCCCGGTTTCCTTGGCCGTGACCGCCATGCTCAAACAATATACCCCGTTTCAGATAGTAAGCTGCGGCGGCATTTCAACAGCAGAGCATGTTTTGGAATTTATTATGCTCGGTGCCGATGCCATACAACTTGCATCCGCCATTCATATTCATGGATATAAAGTGATAGATGATGTGCTTTGCGGACTCAAGGATTGGATGACAAATCATAATGTTTCCGACTTTTCAAAAATCCGAGGCGCGGCCCTACCCTCCCTTCGGCCTTTTGAGGAAATTCGCCCGCGGCCCGTACGTGCAAAGCTGTTAACACCTTGTACTATGGAGTGCGATATCTGCCTTAACGGCTGCATTTACGGAGCTATATCCCGGCAGCAAGGCGCTATCACACTCAACCAGGAGTCTTGCGTCGGCTGCGGCTACTGTCTTGCCGCATGTCCCGAGAAAAAGCTGAATTGGGATTGGATATAACCATTCTTTATTAAGGAGACGTATCGATGAAACAGGAGCAATTCGACCGCTTTTTATCCGAACTTCGCCTAAAGGCAGAGCCGCCACCGGAAGCAAAATGGTTTTTATTCTTTTCGCGCTTCTTCCATTTCTTCGCCATTATAGGTGGGATCGGCATTATCCTATGGGGCATCCTAGACGAATCCTCCATGACCAGCCGCTCCGGCATTGTTTTCTATATTGCCGGCGCACTGCTGTTCTTCTTACTTTGTAAGGGCATATCTTTGATGCTTAAAGCGATGGAGCAAAACATGCTGCGTACAGCCGAGGCGTTGCACCTTGCGCGCACGCAAAGAGATTTCGTTTCAACGCTCGGCGCCGAAGAAGTAACGGAAGATCGTCAAAAGGAATAACGCTTAGCGTTTCGCAAAAATGCCTTGCTTTTTTATGAAATGCAAAAGGACCGCGGTTGCACCGCGGTCCTTTTATTATAGCATATATGCGATAAGCTAAGCTTATTTCTCGTCGACCTCTGCCATGTGGGAAATCAGGTCGAGCGCCTTGTTGGCATAACCCCATTCGTTGTCGTACCAGGCGATGAGCTTTACAAAGTGTTCATTAAGGCTTATACCTGCGGTAGCGTCGAAGATGCAGGTGCGCGCGTCGGTAATGAAGTCGCTCGATACAACTTTATCCTCGGTGTAGCCGATGATGCCTTCATACTCTTTGCTCTCGGATGCAGCCTTCATGGCGGCCTTGATATCGTCGTACGTAGCGGCTTTTTCGAGGCGGCAGGTAAGGTCTACCACCGAAACGTCGGCGGTGGGTACGCGGAAAGACATGCCGGTGAGCTTACCGTTCAAAGACGGAATAACCTTGCCGACGGCCTTAGCAGCACCGGTCGAGCTCGGGATGATGTTAAACGCTGCACCGCGGCCGCCGCGCCAGTCCTTTTTGGATGGACCGTCGACGGTGAGTTGGGTAGCAGTAGTGGCATGGACGGTAGTCATAAGACCCTCGGCGATACCGAAATTGTCGTTTATAACCTTGGCGAGCGGCGCAAGGCAGTTGGTGGTGCACGAAGCGTTGGATACGATCTTCATGTCGCTCTTATAGGTCTCATGATTGACGCCCATCACGAACATGGGAGCATCAGCGCTCGGAGCGCTGATGACGACTTTTTTCGCGCCGCCGTTGAAGTGTGCGGAAGCCTTCTCGGTCGTGGTGAACTTACCGGTAGATTCCATGATGTACTCGGCACCGCATTCCTTCCAAGGAATCTCCTCGGGGTTCATGAATGCGTAGACAGCGACTTTTTTGCCGTTCACCACAAGCATGCCATCCTCAACATGCACCTCGCCGTCAAAGCGGCCGTGTACGGTGTCATATTTGAGCATGTAGACCATGTACTCGGGGTCGATGAACGGATCGTTGATACCGACGACCTCAATGTTCGGGTTCTTGACAGATGCGCGAAAGACAAGCCGTCCGATTCGGCCAAAGCCGTTGATGCCTACTTTCGTTGCCATAATTAGCATCCTCCTATTATAAATTTTAATAATAACAAACTCAGGGATACTTCCCTTTTCCGTCTATAATATTAGTCGAATTTTTAACAATATGCAACACTTTTTTTGGAAAATTGCAGAATGTGAAGGCAACGGCACAAGGCATAAGATGTACTTATGTAAGCTGTTATAAGGTGACATATATCGATTCAGTTATATGCCGGGTTGAAAATACGGGCACTAGGGCCTTCAACCATACAGTTCGTCTTCCTGCCATTTAATTGGATTTTCATCGATATACTGCAGAGCTTCCCGATATGCATTTTCATTTCGTATGATTCTGTCATAATAAGAATCTTGCCATATAGAATGACCGATTTGCTTAGTTACCATTGTTTTGAAAGATCGTACTATCGTATGCAACGTAGGGCGGGATGCCCACATCCCGCCTCCTCCTTGATCCGAAGGTTCTATCCTAATGAGAAGATGCACATGATTTGGCATGATTACATAAGCATCTACCGCAACTCCCATATAAACCGATTGCATGTTCTGAATGTATGTATTAGCAATCACACCTATGTCCGACAGTAAAACGCTCGGCGGGATGTGGGCATCCCGCCCTACGGAAATCGTACCGAGCAGGTTCTTGCGTTCTTTTACGCAAACGGTGACAAAATAGCAGCCATATTGGCTGTAATCATAGTTTTTTAATCGCGGGTGTTTTCGTTTCGGAAGCTCCATGGTCTCTCCTCAAAAGAAACAGATATGCGCCGAACCGGCAGTTTTCAGATGCAGCTTTCGACTCCCCCTACCTTACAATCGTTTAAAGATCTTACAATCGTATGCAACGAAGGGCGAGACGCCCACATCCTGCCGCTTCGGATGCCCCATAGCCCATCCTCAAACAGAAACAGAATAACAAACAGCGTGCCGAAGCAGTTTCCCCGCTTCGGCACGCCTGAAAGCTTAAACTTTACTTATTTCAGATTTTCCGGATTGAGCGCCAAAAGCTCGTCTAGCACGAAGCGGCCGTCCTTCCTTACGAGCACACCGTCGAAATACATTTCGCCGCCGCCGTATTCAGGCGTCTGAATGCACACGAGGTCCCAGTGAAGCGACGAGCGGTTGCCGTTGTCACAATCGTCATAAGCATTGCCCGGGGTGAAGTGGAAGCTTCCCGCAATCTTTTCATCAAACAGGGTATCCTTCATGGGCGATGTGATATACGGGTTCACGCCGATGGCGAACTCGCCCACGACGCGCGCGCCCTCATCGCGGTTGAACACGGAATTGATGCGCTCGGTATCGTTGGCTGTCGCCTCCGTGATGCGTCCGTTTTTAAATACGAGGCGTACGTTTTCGTAGGTGAAGCCTTCGAGTACCGACGGCGTGTTGTAGGTGATTACGCCATTGATGCTGCCCATCACGGGGGCGGTGAATATCTCGCCGTCGGGGATATTGACCTCGCCCGCACATTTAATGGCAGGAAGCCCTTTGATGGAAAATTCGATATCGGTCCCTACAGCCGTAAGGCGCACCTTATCGGTTTTTTCCATTAGCGCCTTGAG
>JAEZLG010000271.1 GCA_023435855.1 Bacillota bacterium
ATACGGAGCTTGAAGCGTTGTACGGTAAGCTGCCGGTTGGGAGGTAAAGGGGGCATATCCGTCTAAAAACACCGGTTTGGTACGCGGCAAGAGCACCCGTTTAACATACCATCCTTATGCCTGCGTAATGCGGGATGATTTCATCCCTTTGCGTTTAATCGGCGGGCGGATGGTATCCGCCCCCACTGTCATTTCGAGCGAAGCGAGAAATCCCCTCCGGGCTGTCACCGAAGCAACGGAAACGGTTGCGTTGTGTAGGGTAAGGGCTCTGCCCTTGCCGTCGGAATACCTTACAGCGCAAAACTTTCTTCTCAGAAACTGCCGACCGTAACCCTAATTTGTTGCCGAAGGCGACATCAGTAGTACCCAAAGGGCTATGCGGAACGCATAGGCGATTCCTGCAAATCTCGCGAAAGTGACGAAGGTAACTTTGTGATACGAAAAAGCCGCTCGTTTCGGAGCGGCTTTTTTAGCGCCATAGGTGAAATTACAATTAGGTAATTGCCTTTGTGCCTAAAGTTTACTGGAGCAGCTGGAGCACGCCCTGCGGAGCGGCATTGGCCTGGGCCAACATCGCGGTGGAAGCCTGCACGAGGATGCTGTTCTTCGTGTAGGTGGTCATTTCCTTGGCCATGTCGAGGTCGCGGATACGGCTCTCGGCAGCCTGCAGGTTCTCGGCGGAAGTGTCGAGGTTGTTGATCTTGTGCTGCAGACGGTTCTGGTAAGCACCGAGGGTAGCGCGCTGGGTGGATACTGCGTTGATGGCCGTGTTCACGGTATCGATGGCAGCAGCTGCGTCGGTCTGGGTGGTGATGACCAAGCTGTCGACTGTAAGAGCGCTAGCCTGCATGTCGCCGATCGAGAGCGTAAGCGTTTCGCCGTTGTCTGCACCGGTCTGGATGACAGCACCGGAGAAAGTTCCGTCGAGCAGTTCTTTGCCGTTGAACTTGGTGGTGGAAGCGATATTGTCGATTTCATCGATGAGCTGGTTGAACTCGGTGTTCAACGCGGCGCGGTCGACACCATCATCGTTTGTGTCGGAAGCGGCCTGCACGGAGAGCTCGCGCATACGCTGAAGGATTGCGTGAGTTTCGGTGAGGGCACCCTCGGCGGTCTGCACCAGCGAGATAGCATCCTGGCTGTTCTTCGATGCCATGTTGAGGCCCTTAATCTGCGCCCTCATCTTTTCGGAAATCGCCAAGCCGGCGGCATCGTCGCCCGCACGGTTGATACGGTAACCGGAAGAGAGTTTTTCGGTGGAAGAGGCCACGCTGTTGTTGTTGATGGAGTACTGCCTGTGGGTGTTGAGAGCTGCGGCGTTGTTTGCGATACGCATGAGTTAATTCCTCCCTGATTTTTATTCGGCATCCTTGCCTAATTTGA
The DNA here is from genome assembly GCA_023435855.1 of Bacillota bacterium. GTDB lineage: Bacteria > Bacillota > Clostridia > Christensenellales > CAG-138 > UBA7707. The sequence goes on from JAEZLG010000271.1 coordinate 1,384, forward strand.
TTCACAAAAGAGCCGCCCTGCTTCCCGGGCGCTGTCAGGAACCGTATGGCGTTCTTTTTGCGTCTGCTATTATTATCGGGATATTTTTCCGCAACTTTAGCTTTGAAATGATTTTTTTTGTAACAAAAAAGCTGTTACTTTGCTAATACGCGAAGTTTTTTGTAAAATAAGGTATTGTAATCCATCATATGGTGGTATACAATAAATTTGGTACATAATATTGTATAAACTGCAAAAAATAGACAATTTACGTATGCTATGTTTCACTGACGTACCGATTCATATTACGCAGCCGGCATGGAACCGGACTTAATAAGGCAACGGGTGAAAGAGTTTTGGATTTTTTAAAAAAGACCTTTCAAAAAATCGTTGAGCGGTTCAAAAGCCTTTCGAGCGGCCAAAAGACGCGACTCATCGTGCTGGTGTTGCTGGTCGCGGCCATTATCGTGACGGCTTCGGTGTTTCTCAACCGCAAGTCCTACGGCGTGCTTTACAGCGGCATGGAAGCCGCGGATGCGGGCGAGGTAATAAACCTACTGAACGAAATGGGCGTGGACGCAAAATCCCAGGGCACGGATACCATTTTGGTAGAAAGCTCCAAGGTGGACAGCGTGCGCATGGAGCTTGCGGCTGAGGGCTATCCCAAGAGCGGTTACGATTTCGATATTTTCGCTATGGCTTCGGGCCTTGGCACCACGGACGTGGAGAAGAGTGTTTATCTGCAGTTCCAACTGCAAGAAAACCTCCGCCAGTCTATTTTGAGTTTCGTCGAAGTGAAGGAAGCGGTTGTAAACCTCTCCCTTGCGCAGGAAGATGCCTTCGTTCTAAGCCAGAACGAGATACCGGCTACGGCAAGCGTAATACTCACGCTTCGGGAAGGTACCGTTTTAACAAACGCTAAGGCGCGTACAATCGCGGAGGTATTGACGAGCATCCGCGGCCTTAAGGTTGAAAACATCCGCATCATGGATTCGGACATGAACCTTTACGACCTTACAGAAGAGGATGACGATTATACCGTTGTAACCGATCGGCTCAGCTTAAAAAATGCCGTGCAGGACGGGCTTAAGGAGCAGGTTGTGAACCTGCTCACCCCAATTTTCGGACAGGACGGCATTTATGCCGCCGTCAACGCTACGCTTGCTTTCGACGATGAAACGCAGGAATCTAAGGTTTTCAACCCGCCCGTGGAGGGCATGGAAGAGGGACTCGTTGTGAGCATGCAGGAGTTAGCCGAAACCGTTAAAGGCGATGCTGCAACAAATACTATTGTCGGCACTGAGTCTAATGGTGCCGGTGTCTCCACCTATCCGGACGTGACGATTGACGAGGATGCTGTTTACGGAAAGACCACCCGCGAGGCGAATTACGAGCTAAACGAGATCAGGACCCAGATCACGCGTGCCAAGGGCTACATCAGCGACCTTTCGGTCTCGGTCATACTCGACAGCTCTGTGTTGGAGGAGGATTATACGGAAAACGTGAGAAACCTCGTTGCGAACGCCATAGGCGTAGACATCGGGCGCATCACGGTGGAGCGGCTTCCGTTCTTGCGTCTCGATACAAGTACCGATGTCTCTGCAGCGCTTGAAGCGCAAAAGGAGATGCTTGCGGCTACCAACCAAGCGCAGTTAATCAAGACTCTCATCACAGCGGGCACGGTAATCATTGTGTTTTTATTGCTCCTCGCCGCTATTCGCATACTTAAGCGCCCGGCAAAGCCCGCGAAGGAAGAAGAAAGCGCAACTCCCGACTGGGGCCAGGGCGAAGGGGGCTATTATGCACCTGTTTACTATGACGAGTATCAAGATCCCATGTACGGCGGGGCTTATGCAGCCCAACAAGCACAACCCGTATTCGTAAATGAGGAAAAACCCGTCGAAATACCTGCCGGCACGAAGCTTGATCTTTCCATCGACGATGAAACCGAGCTTGAGACGAGTAAGCCCGTAGCGGACAAAGAAGATACGGAAGTAAAATCCGATAAAAAAGAGTCGGAAAAGAAGAGCGAAAAGGAAGAGCCGGAAGAAGAGGATGAAAAGGAAGAGGTAGATGAAAAGGGCGTAAAGCGCGTCAAGAAGACAAAACGGCTTTGGGGCAGAGCTAAAAAGCTAGCTGAAAAGGAAGCGGAGGAAGCCGCCAAAGCGGAAGCGGAAGCCGCAGAATCTACTGCTCAAGGTGCTGTTGCCGCAGAAACCGCCGCCGTGGAGCCCCTTCTTGCCGAGATAGAGATCAAAAAGGATACCAATCTCACGCAGCTTGAAGCTTTTATCGAGAAAAATCCCGAAACGGTTGCGCTTCTTTTGCGCAGTTGGCTTTCGGATGAAAGGTGATAAGGTGATGTTGAATGTCCGGCGCTAATGAAACGCTCACGAATAAAGAAAAAGCGGCCGTGCTCATGATCACGCTTGGCAAGGAGCATGCAGCAAAGCTCTATCAAAGCCTCAATGAGGAAGAGATTGAGCAGCTTACGCTCAGCATTACGAGCATGCGCCGCATTACCTCTGAGGTAAAGGAGGCCGTGGTGGCCGAGTTCCTCGAGGTATGCATGGCGCAAAAGTTCATATCCGAAGGCGGTATCGATTACGCAAAGGATATTTTGGAGAGCGCATTCGGAGAGGATCGCGCCAATGAACTTATCACCCGCCTTTCCTCATCGCTTCGCGTACGCCCGTTCGACTTCATCCGCCGTGCGGACTCTACGCAGGTCTATAACTTTTTACAAAATGAGCATCCGCAGACGATTGCACTGATACTTTCTTATCTCGACCCAAAGCAGGCAGCCCCCGTACTCGCGTCGCTGCCTTTTGAAAAGCAGGCAAACGTCATCACCCGTATCGCCAATATGGGTGCAACCTCGCACGAATATGTGAAGGACGCCGAACGCGTGCTTGAGCATAAGCTTTCGACGATGATCTTTGGCAACCAAACCATCGTAGGTGGGGTAGACAGCCTCGTCAGCATTATGAACAGCGTAGACAGAGGTACTGAAAAGCATCTCTTAAGCGTACTTGAGCAGACCGATGCCGAGCTTGCCGAGGAGATCAAAAACCGCATGTTTGTGTTTGAGGATATCACGAGCCTCAGCAACCAGGCCATTCAGCGCGTACTTCGCGAAGTGGACAACCGCGACCTCGCCGTTGCGCTTAAGGGCGTCAGAAGCGACGTGTCCAAGGTCATCTTTGAGAACATCTCTAAGCGCTTGCAGGATATGCTCCGCGAGGAGATCGACTACATGGGGCCTGTGCGCGTGCGCGACGTGGAGGAATCCCAGCAGAAGATCGTCGGCATCATAAGAAAGCTCGACGATGCAGGAGAAATTATCATCGCGCGCAAGCAGGACGACGCGCTTATCCTATAATTTTCATTGCCTGCCCGCCGATGCACCGCGCACTTTTGTATGCGTGAAGGTTTTTCGGCGGGTTTTGTGTATTTAAATAAGGTAAGGTGGTAATTCCTTGATCCGAATCGACAAAGAAAATTACCTAAAGCTGGGTTCCTCGGAGCTCAATTCCAACATCATCAAGAGTTGGGAGCTGTCTGAATTTACTTCGGAAGAAAGCGTGACCCCCGAAGAGCTTAAGACATTTTTAAAGGAGCATCTCGGTGAGGATCATTGCGCTGTAACGGCAGCCTCTGCAAGCGACACGGAGCACCCGCTCAACGAAGAGGCCTGCGAGGCACTTTTAAGGGCATTTGACCCGCGCGCTGCTGTTGAGGTGGAAATCGCACGCGCGGCTGCAAAAGCCAATGCAAGTAAGTCTGAGAAAAAAACCGAGCCCAAGACGGAGCTTGAGCCAAACATTGTGCCTGACCCCGTACCTTCTCAGACCAAATCCGAGAAGAAGCTTACATCTGTGCCCGAGCAGGGTCCTTTGACGGAAGAGGAAGCGGAAGCCCTCGCGGAGGAAATTATGCGCGAGGCTGAGGAACTTGCAGAGGAAGTGCTCGGAGAAGCGAACCAAGAAGCTGAAGAAATCCTAAATGCGGCTAAAAAGAAGGCCGAGGAAATGCTTAAAAAAGCACAATCGGCGCTTGATATAGCGCAACAACAAGCGGAAGAAACGGCCAATGCCGCAAGGTGTGAGGCAGCGGCTGTAAACGATTGCGCACAGCGTGATGCAGAGGCATTGGTCGAGGGTGCCGAGCATGAGGCGGAAAATATGATTGCCGCCGCGCAGAGTGAAGCGGAGGGTATCCTCTTAGAAGCGGAAAGAAACCGACAATCGATTTACGACGAGGCAGCCGAGAAGGGGTATTCGGAAGGTGTTGCAGCGTCGCGCAGTGCGATTTTAAAAATGCGCGAGGACTATGAGAACCGCTTGAAAGACTTTTTTGAGCAGGCACGGTCCTATAACGATAGCAGAAACGCAGAGATGGAGCAAAATGTGCTTGCGCTCAGCATTGATGTTGCCGAAAGCGTATTAGACATCACGCTCGACCGTAATTTTGAGCCTTTTTTCGATCTTGTAAAAAGCGCTATCACACAGCTCAATGCGAAAACGCGCTTTATCATGCGCTTAAACAAGCGCGAGTACGACAGGTTTATGGAAAAAGACGAGATGACGAGAGCCGTTCTTTCGGAAGCCCCCATGTGGGTCATCTGCGACGGCTCGCTTGAACCCGGGGCGCTTTTGCTGCAGGCTGATGAAGGCACGGTGGATGCAGGCATAAAAACACAGCTTGGCCGCGTTAAAAAGGTGTTCGGCCTGGCGGATGAGGATGCATGACCAAGCGATTTAACATAGAAAAATACAGGGATGCATTAAAAAGCGCCGACCTTTACAAGTATTCGGGCAAGGTGACGCAGGTCGTCGGCCTAACGGTTGAATGTACAGGGCTCAATGCTCGCATGGGCGAGATATGCCGCGTCTACACAGGCAAGGGGAACGACTATGTTTTTGCGGAGGTCGTAGGCTTCCGTGAAAAAAAGGTGCTTTTGATGCCTTTGGGTGCATTAAGCGGCGTGGGTGCTGAAAACTATGTAGTCTCCACGGGTGAGTCTTTGCGGGTGCCTGTAGGCATGGATGCGCTCGGACGCATACTCGACGGCCTAGGTAAGCCTATGGACGGCAAAGGAGACTTCAGGGAGGATTGCCATTATCCAATCGACAACATGCCCCCAAACCCTCTTGAGCGCACGCGCATCCAAGAGGTATTGCCTCTTGGTATAAAAGCGATTGATTCGCTTCTCACCGTTGGACGAGGGCAGAGGATCGGTATTTTTGCGGGCAGCGGTGTTGGTAAGAGCACGCTATTGGGCATGATTGCCAGAAACGCAAAAGCCGATGTAAACGTAATTGTACTCATCGGCGAGCGAGGCAGGGAAGTGCTCGATTTTATGGAAAAGGACCTCACAGACGAAGGTCTCAAGCGTTCGGTCGTGGTTGTGGCAACCAGCGACCAGCCGGCGCTCGTGCGCTTGAAAAGTGCAAGTGTCGGCACCTCCATCGCGGAATATTTCCGCGATCAAGGCCTTAATGTGTTGCTCCTTATGGACTCCATAACCCGCTTTGCCATGGCGCAGCGCGAGATTGGCATGGCCACGGGCGAGCCGCCCGTTTCACGCGGGTACACGCCCTCGGTTTACGCTATATTGCCCAAATTACTGGAGCGCTCGGGTACATCCTCCAAGGGGAGCATTACAGCGCTTTATACGGTGCTTGTGGATGGTGACGATATGAACGAGCCCATATCCGATACCGTGCGCGGTATTTTAGACGGGCATATCGTACTGTCAAGAAAGCTCGCCAACGCCAACCATTATCCTGCCATAGATGTGCTCGCAAGTATAAGTAGGCTTATGCCCGACATTACTGCAAAAGAGCATTATGCAAGTGCGGGGCATGTGAAAAACATGATGGCTACCTACCGCGATGCGCAAGACCTTATCTCCATCGGAGCCTATAAGCGCGGTTCTAGCCAAGAGATTGACCGCGCGATAGACCTGCATAAGCCCATAGACGATCTTCTATTGCAGGGTATCGGCGAAAGCTACACGTTTGAGGAAACGCTCGAAATGCTCCGAAAGCTTGGGTGACGGACCTGAGGTAATTTACAATGAAGAAGTTTGTTTTTACGCTGCAATCGGTATACGATATAGCTCTTTCCAACGAAAAGCAGCAGAAAAACCTTTTAAAAAGAATTGAGGAGCGGCTTTTGGCGCTTCGCACCGTGCTTGAAAGGATGTTCGAGCAAAAAAAAGAAGCGCATGCACAATGCGCCAAAGACGTGGACGAAGGCACGGATGCAAATCGCATGGCGCAGTATGCCCGCTATTTCGAAAGCCTCAAAGATAAAATCGAGGCGCAGAAAAAGGCAGTTGCGCAGCTTGAAAAGGAGCGCGATAAAGTGATTGAGGCGCTTGTAGAAATTCGCAAGGAGATCAAGTCGCTTGAAAATCTCCGGGAGAAACAGCTGGAGGAATACCATGAAGAGGTAAAGCGCGAGGAAGAGCAGGCCATTGGAGACGTTGTCACCTATCAGGTGGCGTCAAAGTAACGAAACATCAATTTTTCTGGGGGGCCAATATGGAAACACCTGAAATGCCCGTGCTGACGGCGCAAGAACCCGAACCGGACATTGGCGTACAGCGGGAAGCGGCTGAAAAGACGCAGGCAGATAGTCTAAATATGGATGCAAGCGAAGTGCGACAGCCTCCGCATCAGCAGCATGCACAGGGTACAGTGCCTCTGCAACAGCCATATCCTCCGCAGGGAGGAAGGTCGCCGTACCCGTATCCCCCGCAGGGCATGAGACCTCCGCAGCAGCCGTATCCACAGGGAGGAAGGCCGCCGCAGGGAGGCAGACCACCCTATCCGATACATGGCAAACAGAGCGGAACACCGCATCCGTATCCCCCGCAGGGCGGGAGGCCGCCGCAGGGTGCAAAGCCCCCATACCCTCCGACGCAGGGCGGAAGACCGCCTTATCCGCCGGGCACAAACGGCCCTCTGCCGCAGCGCCCCATGCAAGGCCCCCCTCCACCGGGCGGTAGACCGCCGCAAGGTGTAAACGGGCCTGTTAAGCCGCCGTATGGAAGTCCGCAGCCGAATGGAGCGAGATGGGGATATGCACCCGTGCCGCCGCAAAAGCAAAAAAAGGGTGCAAGCTTTGGCGGCGTTATGTGCGTACTGCTGCTTATCGCTATACTTGCACTGGCGGGGCTTCTATATTTTGATTACGGCGGAGCGCGCGATATTTTCATATCCGCGTTTGGCTTGGAGCAGGCAACCCGTGCACAGTATGAAGCTCTAGAACAACGCTTTCATGAGCTTGAAGCGCGAGAGACGGATATTAACGTGCGAAGCGCAAAACTCGATGATCGCGAAAAAGATGTGAAAGAAGCGGAGCGCGCTTCCGACGATCGCGCGAAGGAACTTGCAAAGCAAGAATCGGCTCTCGCTGCACAGGAGGCCGATCTTCAAACGCGCGAACAGGCTATCGAGACGCAAGCGGACGAGATAGAAGCTCTTAAGAAGGAAGTCGAGGCATGGAAGACGGATATTGCAGCTGCCGCGCAAATGTATGCGCAGATGGACGCCAAAATTGCCGCGCAAACGCTTTCCATTGACGCGAATCCCGCGCAGATAGCGCGGCTCCTCATGAAGATGGACAGCGCCAAAGCAGCCGATATTTTAGAAAACTTCTCAAAGGATTTACGTAAGGACGTTACGGATGAAATGGCGCCATAGGGCAGAGTTTTTTACCTTATATTACTCGCGCTCACACGCGTCAAACAAGTGACCTCAGGGCCACTTGTTTGCGTTTGAAGCGCGCGCGGATAGTATCCGCCCCTACGCACAATGACGTTGATCTGCAGGGTGGGCGGAATGTAGGCATTTTGCCGCATTTTCGTTTTTCTCTGTCATTTCGAACGGAGCGGAGTGAGAAATCCTACGCCTCCGATAGCCCCGGGGGATTTCTCGCTTCGACGCCCGCAGGCTAGTGGCAACGCAAGGCCACAGGCCCTGGCCCACGCAAGGCTGTAAGCCTTGGCCCACGCAAGGCTGTAAGCCTTGGCCCGAAGGGCTCCGGCTCTGCCGGCCGTTAGGGCTGCGGCTCTGCCGGACGTTAGGGCTCCGGCTCTGCCGGACGCGTAAGGCGTCTCCCGCGAAGACCCGAAGGTCGAGTGGCCGTAGGCGTCTCCCGCCGGAGGGCCCCGGAGGCCGCTCGAAATGACAGGGAGAAGTGAGAACATGGCAGGGATGCTCGCCAATATCTTTTTCACGGCTGTAAATTATATAAAACCCGTATGATTAACCGAAAAAAGCGCATATAAATCGAGATTTCGCAATTATTTTTGCTCTGCTGCTTTATTTTTTCCTAAATAGTTACGATACATATTATGATTGCATTCTTTTGAAGGAGGTGAATGGATGGTAAATGCAATAGTAAACGTACACCAAGAGCTGCCTGCTCCGGTACAGGCCGCGCAAACGGCATCCTCTTTACCTTCTACGGGGTTTTCAAAAGTTAAGGATGGCGTGTTTGCAGCCTTAGGTATTAAAACGGAAGATGTAAGGGCATCGGAAACCGGAACGGTTGACATGGGCATCATGAATATGCTTTCCATGCTCACTGCAGCAACACAAATAACAGGTAGCGAAGAAGCACAGCAAATACAAGTCAGCGACCCCGCAGTGGGGATTGCGAGCATTCTCGAAGGATTCGGATTGCTGGATGCCGAGGGGAATTTGACCATAGAAGCGTCAGAACTTCTTAAAGCGGCTTATGCCGCGGCGGAAGGCGCAAATGTTCAACCCGAGGCGGAGCAGGCAGGGATGCCTAAGGTACAGCCCGATGTAACAGAAATTCAGCATACTACAACAGTCGAGGCTGAAAGCTTAATTGTTCCTGCGCAAAACGAGGCCGGGCGCACGGCAGTTTTATCGGAGCTTGCGCCGCTCGTTAACGAATACCTCAAATCCTTGGAGAACGCGCACAGTCAAACCACGGTGCAAAACGTTCTTGTTGAAGACACCGCAACAGAGGGTACTGCAAAGACCGCTCCAATTGAGGCTACTCCGTTTAAGGGCACTTCGGAGGTATTTTTAAGCCTCATCGCCGCGGTAAACAATGCCCTTAGCGAGAAAAACGCAGCAGTTCAAGCACCTGTCGTTTTAAGCCAAGCGGGAGAGCCTGTAAAGCTCATGCAAAGCACCGAGGAGACTTTACCGCAGGGCACATTTACGTTAGGTGACATAGGTGCCACGAAGGGCTTCGAACCGCTTCCCGATGTTGCCACTACGGCACAAGCCGTGCCTACGGATTCCGCGAAAACCGTTATGGACTTAGTGGACAACGTAAGTGTACAGGCAAAGAGCGGGGCTACCGAGTTTGAGGTAACGCTCAAACCGGAGCATCTCGGCAACCTTTCCATTAAGCTCACGCAGGACGCAGACGGTCTTAAGGCCCAAATTAAGGCAGCAGACCCGACGGTGAAAACCCTTCTTGAAAATGAACTGAGCTCCTTGCAGACCATGCTCAAAGAAAAGGGCGTGGAGGTACATAAAATCGACATCACCTACGAGGCAAACGCACTCGCGTTTGATATTCGGCAAGGGCAAAGGCAAAGCGGCAGCGCTCAAGAAAGCAAGCACCGCACGCAGGTTTTAAGCGTTTCAAGGGCCGGTGCCTACAGCGTGGCTGAAGCCCCAAGAGCCGTTCCCGGCGTTATGGACGAGGCAAGGCTCGCCTTGCAGGGAAGCTCCGTAGAATTTTCCGCATGAAAGGATGAAGGCAAACCATGGTAAGCGTTGACGCAACAAGCGCGGCAAGCAATCTAAGAACGCTTGAGGATCTCGCAAGCAGTAAACGAACCGTATCAAAAGAGCTTGGGCAGGATCAGTTTATGGATTTGTTGGTGCAGCAGATGGCCAACCAGGACCCGCTGTCGCCGACGTCCGATACGGACTATATCGCACAGCTTGCACAGTTCTCCATGCTCAACTCGATCAATTCGCTGTCCGACTCCATGGTCCAGACGCAGATGTACAGCCTTGTCGGCAAGGAAGTGTATGTGTATACCGATGCAGCGCATACGGAACTTGCAGTCGGCATGGTAGAAAGCGTCGTCAAAAAAGACGGGACAAATTACCTGATCATCGGCGGCAATGCCTACGAGCTTGGCGATATCGCGGGCGTAAAATATACGAAAAACGAAAACACTCCGGCCAACCAGGGTGCTATCAACAGCACAGGCCTGCTCGGTAAATCGGTAACGGCGACCGTCGAAGAAGACGGCCAATCCGTAACGGTCTCCGGCACAGTCGTTAAGCTCTTTACCAAGGATGGTATGGCTTATGCGACCGTCAGCAACGCTGAAACGGGCAACAGGGACGTTGCGGTTTCCGGCATCGAAGAAATCTATTCCTAAATAGCAGGAGGAACTTTTCATATGATGCGTTCTCTTTATTCCGGCGTTACCGGACTTCGCAACCACCAGACCAGAATGGACGTTATCGGCAACAATATCTCCAACGTCAACACCGTAGGCTATAAATCGAGCCGCGTGGTGTTTCAGGACCTCTTCAACCAGACGCTGACCTCGGCCACCGGCAGCAGCGGCACCGTCACGGGCGGCACCAACCCCAAACAGGTTGGCTTAGGGTCGGCACTTGCCTCCATCGATATCCTCCACACCGAAAGCGCTACACAGTACACGGGCAACACGCTTGACCTTTCCATAACAGGTGACGGCTTCTTTACAGTTACCGCCAACGGAGTCACCACCTACACCCGCGCAGGTAACTTCTATACCGACCAAAGCAACAACCTCGTGACGGCAACGGGTGCATTTTTACAAGGCTTCACGCTCACGTATGACGCTTCGGGCAACCCCGTAGTGGCCCCCGACGGCACCCCCGTGCTGGCCTCCCCGCAGACGCTTACGAGCATTAACATCGCACCCCACCTAAAGAGCGTTTCCATCGGCGAAACGGGTGTAATCACCGCGCTCGATGGTTCGAATAAGGTTATCGTAGGCCAAATTGCCCTCGCGACCTTTGCCAACAACAACGGCCTTGAAAAGGTGGGTGCTAACACCTATCGTCACAGCGATAACTCGGGCACTGCCGTATACACCACACCGGGCACGAGCGCAGGCAAGCTTTCTTCGGGTACGCTTGAAATGTCCAACGTGGACCTAGCGGCAGAGTTTACCGACATGATCGTTACCCAAAGAGGCTTCCAGGCGAACTCACGTATCATCACCACCACAGACACCATGCTTGAGGAGCTTGTTAACCTCAAGAGGTAAGTAACAAACGGATAACGCGGCGGGCGCTATAGCTTCGCCCGCCGCATTCAGGCAAGGGGAGTCGAACCCCGCTAGAGGGAGGGATACTTATGATTAGGGTCAGCAGGCTTAATACGGAGAAATTTTTTGTCAACAGCGACCTGATCGAGTTTGTGGAGGAAACACCCAATACCGTCATCTCGATGGCCTCCGGACGTAAGATCGTGGTTTCGGAGACCGCTGACGAGGTCAAGCGGCTTATAATCGAGTTCAAACGCCTGACAAACGGCGTGGATGAACTTGTGAAGAAGACGGAACCGGCACCCGTGCCGGAAACGGAAGCGGCTGTAGAACCGGCGCTTTGAGCCGTAAAATAACACCCGCAGCCTTAGAGCTAAATATGCCGGGTGAGAGGTACGAAATTGGCTGAGATTTTATCGCAAAGCGAAATAGACGAATTGCTTGTCGCGCTTGCTTCAGGGCAGAGCGTTCAAAGCGGTGGCGACAATAAGGCAAAACAGTCGGACGATAAGATACGCGTCTATGATTTTCGGAGTGCGAACAAGTTCTCCAAGGAACAGATTCGCATGCTTAACTTCATATACGACAGCTACGCCGGCCGTCTTGCTACATTTTTATCGGGTACGCTGCGCACAGCATGCGAGGTGGAAGTGGTATCCGTGGAGGAGCAAACCTTCTCGGAATTCACCAATTCACTTCCCGTACCCGCGTTTTTGGGCATTCTCAACATGCCGCCCTTAACGGGAAACGCGCTGTTTGAGTTGTCCTCCGCCGTGGCATATGAGATTGTGAGCCGTCTTTTAGGTGGTACGGGCTATTTGCACGAGGAGGCCAACAAGCCCTTTACGGATATTGAGACAACCATTCTGTCGCGTATTTGCAGGCAGATGATCGCCTATATGAACGAAAGCTGGGAGCGCGTAGCCACCATCGATGCCAATCTTGAGCGCGTGGAGACGAGTGCACAGTTTGCAGCAATCGTTAACACCAGCGAGCCCATCGCCATCATCACCATGAATGTGAAGATCGGCGAGGTGTC
>JAEZLG010000277.1 GCA_023435855.1 Bacillota bacterium
GCTTACATAAAAAAGGCATGGTCAATTGACCATGCCTTTCATGCAGTAAAATGAATTATTTTTCGGTGTTCTCGGTGTCTTCGGAATTGAGGCTCGAGAACAGGTCCGCAAGCGAGGTAGTGGACTGCTGTACAGGGGGCAGCTCATAGTCGGAATCCTCACGCCTCGGGCGGCGTTCTGCGCGCTCACCGGAGGGAGCTTCCCTGCGCTCGCGGCGTTCAGGACGCTGGGCAGGTTTTTCCTGCGGCTTTTCCTGTGTCTTCTCGGCAGCCTGCGCGCGCTCAGCCCTTTCCTTGGCCTGTTCAGCCTTTTCACGGGCGAGTTCTTCAAGGATTTCCGGGTTCTCGTCAAGTATGACATCCCTGCGGCTCAAGCTGATACGCTTTGCTTCGGAGTTAACATCAAGTACCTTGCAACGTACAACATCGCCTACGTTGATTTCATCTTCCACCTTAACGATGCGCTTCACGCCTACCTGCGAAATGTGGATGAGGCCGTCGATGGTGGGCTCGAGTGCCACAAAAGCCCCAAACGGTACGATGCGGACAACTTTACCTTCCACAACGGAACCGATGGGATATTTCTCAGCCGCCATCGTCCAGGGCTTTGGCTGAAGCTGTTTGTAGCCCAAAGAAACACGCTGCTTTTCCACATCCACGTCGCGGATGATAACTTCGATTTCCTGGTTGATGCTCAGTACATCGGACGGGTGCTTTACCCTGCCCCATGCTACATCGGTCACATGAACAAGGCCATCGATGCCGCCGATATCCACGAATGCGCCGAAATCAGTAATCCTGCGCACGATACCGGTAACTTTAGCACCGACTTCAAGCTTGCCCCACTTCTCTTTGCGAGCTTCCTCGGCATCCGCTAAGAGAACGGCCTTGTGAGAAGCGACAATGCGTTTACGGGATTTATCGACCTCAATAACTTTGAGTTTGAGCTCTTTGCCTACGTAATCGCCGATGTTTTCCACATATTTGGTGGAAAGCTGAGATGCGGGTACGAAAGCACGAACGCCATCGATGCTGGCAATCAAGCCACCTTTAACGACTTCCTTGCCGACGCCCGAAAATACTTTATTTTGAATGTCATCGTCCTGCAACAGGTTGTCCCAAACACGCTTGCTTTCCACATTCTTGCGGCTAAGAAGCACATTGCCTTCCCCGTCATTGACCTTGATGACTTCCACTTCATTTTCATCGCCCACTTTGAGCATTTCAGCGGGGTTCACGTCCGGATCGGAGGAAAACTCGTTGCGCGGAATAAACCCGTCGGATTTGTAGCCGATGTTGACGCAAACCTCCCCGTCAACAATCTGAACGACGGAGCCCTTCAGGATCTGGCCGTTGCGGATGCGGACAAGCGTTTTTTCAATCGCTTCGGCGAAGCTCGCCTCCGCGTTGTCATGCTCGGCCTTATCTGCAGTATCTGCCTTTTGCTCGGTCGTCTCTGCGGCTGGCTTTGCCTCAGCGGGTTGTGCGACGGCTTCCGCTGCTTCCGTTTCGACCAACTTATTTTCTACTTCGGTTTCTTCAGCCATCGTCTTTTCCAGTTCGCTCATCCTAGTAATAACCTCCCTAATTATGCGGTCCGGCGTAGATGCGCCCGCGACAACACCTATTATATCATCGGATTGGATTTTTTCAAGTGAAAGTTCATTATGATTTGATACGGATTGCGTGTCTTTACACCATTTTTTACATACTTCGTAGAGTTTTCGCGTATTGGAACTGTTCTTATCGCCTACAACGACCATCTTTGTACAAATTTTACTTAGATTTTGAGCCTCTGTCTGTCGTTTGAGTGTGGTGGGGCAAATTGTATGAAACACCTTAATGTCATCGGTTTTTTTTAACACTTGTAGAATTTTGTCAAATAACTCGTATGGGAATGTCGTCTGCGCTACCAAGCATACTTTATCGTAAGAGTCAAGCACCTGTACGTCCTCTACAGACTGTACAAAAAGCGCATCGCCAACACACCAGCCGTTGATGCCGATTACCTCCGGATGATCCGGCTTTCCGGCAATGGCAATTTTATAGCCAAGCTTTGAATATTCCTTTACGATATCGTGTATCTTTTCCACAAACGGACAGGTCGCATCCACTACGTTACGGTTTTCACAGCGTTTGTAAACATCGGCACCGACACCGTGCGAGCGAATAACAATGGTTTCGCCTTGTTGAACTGCTTCAGGCTCGGTTACGGAAACGATTCCTTGTGCGCGAAGCTCATCAAGTACAAAGTCGTTATGAATTAGTTCACCGAGCGTGCTTACACTGCCGTTTTTTTGTGCAGCTGACTGCGCAGCTTCAATAGCGCGTCTTACACCGAAGCAAAAACCTATATCGTTTGCAACGATTATTTTCAATCCATTTCCTCCAACTCCACACGAAGTGCATCCACCGCATCCGCGATTTCGTCTGTAACGACGTCAATAAGGGTTGATTTGTTGGCAGTCGCAACAATATGGCTGATATCGATAGCCTTCCCTACCAATATCACGGGACGATACGTTTTATAGCTGCTGTGGTGGATATAAATAGGTATAACCGGTGCACCGGAACGGATGGCCAAAAATGCAGCGCCGCGTTCAAACTCATCGAGATTATCGGTAACGGCGCGTTTCCCTTCGGGGAAAATGCCGAACACCTTACCTTTGTTGAGCACTTTCAACGATTCCTTGAGTGACTGCAAATCAACGTTTTTACGGTTTACAGGCAGAACGAACAATGCGCGGAAGAAAAAGCGACCGATTGCGTTCGAAAAAAGCTCCTTCTTGGCCATGAAATGTACGACGCGGGGCGAGATGAGCGCGATCATCACGGGGTCAAGCATAGACCGGTGATTGCACACAAAAATAGCCTTACCGCTCACCATTAAGTTTCTTCGCCCGTGTACTACCGGCCGAAGCGCCAAAAGCACAAACGGACCGAGCAGATACTTTACAAGAAAATAAAGCATTATTAACTCCTCACAGGCGGATATTGTTCATCAGAGTCTCTATAGCTGCGTCTATGGTCATTTGGGTGGTGTCGATTACCATCGCATCCGGCGACTGTGTGAGCGGTGCAAACTCCCGCGTACTGTCGGTATGGTCGCGCGCAGCAATTTCAAGACGCATCTTTTCAAGTGTATAATCGAGGTACTCACCCTTTGCGTTGAGCTCAAGAAGCCTTCTTCTCGCCCTCTCCTCCACAGAAGCGGTCACATAAAACTTGTTTTTCGTATACGGCATGATATAAGTACAGATATCGCGGCCGTCCATAACCACATCGTTTTCTTGTGCAATCTTTTTTTGAAGTTCCGCAAGTTTTACGCGCACTTCGGGAATTACGCCGATGTCGCTTGCTCCCTTAGATACCTCCTGTGTTCGAATCAGTTGCGACACATCCGTACCGTCAAGGTAGGTTACCTGCTTACCGGCTATGTTTTTCGCGCTTATTTCGGTGTTTTTAAGAATGGGCAGCACCTCATCACGGTTTGACGGTGTGAGTCCGAGTCGTATGGCTTTAAGTGCCATGGCGCGGTACATCGCTCCCGTATCGAGATATAGTATTCCGAGTCTTTTAGCAGCAGCGCGCGCAATGGTGCTTTTCCCTGCGCCCGCAGGGCCGTCAATAGCGATGTTAATCCTATCTTTCATCGTATGCTCCTCCCGGCCAATGCCCCTGTAGAATACGCGATTTGCAAATTAAAACCGCCGGTATAGGCATCCACATCCAATAACTCCCCGGCAAAATAGAGGTTTTTCACAAGCTTGGATTCAAGCGTGGAGGCATTGACTTCCTTAACGGAAACGCCTCCGCGTGTAACGATTGCATATTCTACAGGAAGTGCTTCCTTCACATGGAGCGTAAGACCCTTTAAAAGTTTTACGAAGGTCAGCCTTTGCACACGCGTTATCTCGCTTACGATTGTATGCGGTGCAATACCGCTCAAAGTAACCGCAACGGGGATGAGTTTTGCGGGAAGCAGTTCGCCGAGTGCATTTTGAAATTGCTTTTTGCCGTTCTTTTCAAAATCCCGAAGAACGCGTTTATCCAACGCCTCTTCATTGAGTCCGGGCTTGAGGTCGATTTTAAGCTCTGCTCCCTGCGGCTCGTCGGCCATATGGCTGCTCGCACTCAAAACAAGCGGCCCGGACACGCCGAAATGCGTAAACAGCATCTCCCCGAGCTCCTCAAACACAAGCTTGCCTCGCTTATAGGCACGCAGCGTTACATTTCGAAGCGAAAGCCCCATAAGATCCTTAGTCCAAGTTTCCTCCGTAGCAAGCGGTATAAGCGATGGCCGAATTTGAGTGATTGTGTGCCCAAAGTTTTTCGCAAATGCGTATCCGTCGCCGGTAGAACCTGTTGTAGGATAACTTGCACCGCCGGTTGAGAGTATCAAAGCATCAAACGTTTGCGCATCTTCTTTTGTAATTACTGTAAAACGTTCTAAATCGCGGCGGATCTCGGTTACTGCGCGATTGAGCAAAACCACTGCTCCGCTTTTCTTCAAATATGCGGCAAGCGCTTTGATCACGTCGCTCGAATGATCCGACTCCGGGAACACCCTGCCGCCGCGCTCCACCTTCGTCGGAACGCCTTCATTGTTGATGAGTGCAACAACATCTACGTTGGTAAAGCCATAAAGTGCGCTATATAAAAATTTGGGGTTGCGAGGAATGTTATTCAAAAACTCGTCCATATCCGCATCATTGGTCAGGTTGCACCTGCCCTTTCCGGTGATGAAGAGCTTTTTACCTAGCTTTTCATTTTTTTCGTACAGGAAGACCGCATGCCCTGCCTTTGCAGCTTCTGCAGCTGCAATTATACCTGCCGGCCCGCCGCCGATTACAGCGACGCGGCTCATATAAGCCCCCTAAGATGCGAGGCGTCGTTTAGAACATGCAAAAAACCCCGTTCGTCATGCCCCGTTTCAAGCTCGTTATAGGCACAATTCTCAATGCGCAGTGAGCGGATACGGTTGTATGGAAGGCCTATAAAATGTGCGATGATGATTTTTGTGGGCATGGTATGGCCAACGACAAGAATTTGCGCATTGCTTCCGTGCCGCGTTTCGATTTGACGCACGAAACGCAGCGAACGCGTTACAATCTCCTGCTGTGACTCTGCCTCCATTCTTAAACAGTCCTCAGGGCGCTCTATCCAGCCCCAATCATGAAAAAGCTCCGGATACGCACGGTCGAGCTCTGCAGAGGTCATGCCCTCCCATTTGCCGAACTGTATCTCGATAAGGTCTTCCTCCAGTACGACTGTGCCTCCGCATCGCTTCGTTATTGCCTCCGCAGTCTCACGCGCACGTGAAAGCGGGCTTGCATACACAGCATCAAAGGATCTTCCCTCAAGACGTTTTGCAATCGCTTCGGCTTGTAACCTCCCTTTTTCGTTGAGCGGGATATCGGTACGTCCCTGTACGCGGCTGACGCTATTCCATTGTGTTTGTCCGTGACGGACAAGAATCAATCTCATCTTTGGTTCTTTTCGCTCCACTTCGTGGTATATACCTTTTGGGATTCCCAGATGCCTTCGAGCTGCACAAAGTGCTCATAAAGCTTGTCCTTGCTCTTAAGGCTCGCCGCAACGATAATAGCGTTTATAAGGCTTAAGGGTGCAGTGAGTGAATCCGCAAAAGAAGCCATGTCGCTGTGGGCAACGAGCACATAATGCGCAAGCTCGGCGATTGGAGAAAACATGCTGTCGGTGATAGCGATAATGTTTGCGCCGCGATTCTTACCGAAGGCAAGCGCTTCAACGGTGCGCGTGGAGTAGCGCGGGAAACTGATGCCGATGCACACGTCGCCCGGACTCACGCGAAGCATGCTTTCAAGCGCATCATTGACCGAGGAACTCACACATATGGTATTCTCCATAATAAAGTTCAAATAATACGTTAGGAACTGTGCAAGCGGTGCTGCGCTTTTCATGCCGATGATATAGACGCGTTTGGCCTCAAACAGCGTAGAAATGGCAGCATTGAAAGCAGCGTTATCGACCGAGTCTATGGTGGAACGGATGTTTGCAGCATCTGCCTTAAGAACGGATTTTAAGATGTCGTTCTCATCCATATCCGAGGTTAGCTGTATACGCTGTACGCTCGTCAGCTTATTGCGGATAAGATCCTGCAAGGATTTCTGCATTTCCGGATAACCGTCGTAACCGAGTGCATACGCAAAGCGCACTACGGTGGATTCGCTCACGCCTACAGCGCGTCCCATTTTGGACGCGGTGATAAACGCAGCTCTGTCGTAGTTCTCCATGATGTAGCTGGCCAAAAGCCTCTGCCCTTTGCTAAAGGACTTATAGTTTTTGTTCAACTTTACAAGCAGATCGTTTTCCTCCATTGCCATTTTTACCCCCGTTTTACTATTATAATTCCATACCGGAAAGGCTTACAAAATCGGTTAAATCCGTTAAAAGCGGCGTTAGCGCGATATAACCTTCTCGTGTCCAACGCTCATCGCTGTCTTCATCCGGCCCGCACTTCGTCAAGCGCTCAGCAGGCATCCAGTAATATTTCCGCTTATATGGATCCATCCTCTCCACGAGTTCGGACGCATACACCTGCTTACTTAGCCTAGTAATTTTCATACCCTTTATTTCATCCTCGGGCAAATCGGGTACATTTACGTTTAAAAGCAAGCTTCTGCACTGATGTACATAGGGGATGGTGCTTTTTGCAGCGAGGGCAGCAGTTCTCAGGTACTTGGGCTTAAAAGAGCAGATGGATACCGCCATCGCTGGAACGCCTAACAGAACTGCCTCCATAGCTGCTGAAACGGTACCCGAATAAAATGTATCGGTACCTAGATTCGCGCCGATATTGATGCCTGATATCACAAGATCAGGCTTGAATCCGAGGTTAGCAAGCCCTATTTTTACGCAGTCGACCGGCGTGCCGCTGACAGCGAATGCGGGAACGTCGCTTAGCCCATCGAGCCGCACTTCGTTCATACGAAGAGGCGATGTGAATGTTAGAGAATGCGAAGCGCCGCTTCGCTCCGTATCCGGCGCGGACATGATTACCTCATGTTCGTTGTGGAAAATCTCCGCAAGTGCACGGATCCCCAGGGAAAATAGACCGTCATCGTTCGTCAGCAAGATTCTCATAAGCATCCTTACTTACAGGCGGGACGCCAAAGTCGCGCCTTGAATTTCTGTATATGTGGTTTATTTTAGCAGAAAGAAGCGTTCATTTCAACGAACATATAAAAATGATGAAAGAATTGCATAGTTTTCTTTCATTGTACAAAATTTTATGGCCGCATGAGGAATCTCCCCACGCGGCCTGATTGGGTTTTTATGTATTCTGCAAATTATCGAAGCAGCGCATTATGAAAACGCGCTGCTCCGTTGGCCTGTGGGCCACTCTTTATGCAATACTTAAATCTTCGACGTAGAGCATCCTTACGCCCTCAGGTGCAGCCGGTGCTGCTGGCGCTGCAGGAACAGGCGGGGCGACGGGTGCGGAAACAGTTTCTTCCTTAGGACCTTCCGCGGCTTTCTTGCGGTTTTCGAAGAACTTCATTGCAACCTGCGGGAAAAGTGCGTAACTTAGTACATCTTCCTCCTGCTGCATGTAGTCTTTGATCTCCTCGCGGTATTTATCGAGCTCGGGTGAGAGCAGATCGGCCGGACGGCAGGTGATGACCTCTTCGTCTCCGATAGCGAGCTTGCGAACGTCTTCATTAACCTCGCCGGGCAGTCTGCCGTATTCGCCCTTCAACACAGCCTTAGATTCCTTTGTAAAGCTCTTGTAGCGGCCGGCTAACACATTGAGCACCGCCTGCGAACCAACGATTTGGCTGGTAGGTGTTACAAGCGGCGGATAACCGAAGTCTTTACGGACCTGCGGTATCTCAGAAAGCACCTCGTAGTACTTATCTTCGGCGTTTGCCTGCTTTAGCTGCGAGATGAGGTTCGACAGCATGCCGCCGGGAACTTGATACATAAGGGTATTGGTATCGACGTTGAGAACTTTAGGATCGAGGAAGCCTTCAGCCTTGAGCTTATCAGCAACCTTACGGAAGTGCTTAGCTGCCTCACTAAGCTTATTAAGATCTAAGCCCGTATCGTACTCGGTGCCCTTAAGCGTCGCCACGAGGGGCTCGGTGGCGGGCTGTGCCGTACCGTTACCGAGGGCCGAAAGAGCACAGTCTACAATATCCACACCTGCCTGCACCGCCATAAGATATGTCATATCGCCGGTGCCGGTTGTATTGTGGGTATGCAGATGTATGGGCACATCTACTTCTGATTTAAGACGCTTCACAAGCGAATATGCGTCGTAGGGCAGCAAGAGGTTAGCCATATCCTTTATGCAGATGATATCCGCACCCATTTGTACAAGCTCTTTTGCGACCTTTACGAAATAATCTTCATTGTGAACGGGGCTTATTGTATAGCTGATCGCGGGTTCGCAGATACCGCCGTATTTTTTAGTGAACTTGATGGCAGCCTCTAGGTTTCGAGTATCGTTGAGTGCATCGAAAATACGTATGATATCGATACCGTTTTCGATTGCCTTGCGGCAAAACTGCTCTACGACATCGTCTGCATAGTGCTTATAGCCAAGTATGTTCTGACCGCGAAATAACATTTGAAGCTTCGTGTTGGGAAGCGCCTTCCTGAGTGTTCTGAGTCTGTCCCAAGGATCCTCATTTAGGAACCTGAGGCAGGTGTCAAATGTGGCTCCACCCCAGCACTCCAGTGAATAATATCCGATGCTGTCGAGTATTTCACAAGCGGGAAGCATATCTTCGGTGCGCATGCGTGTCGCAGCCTGCGACTGGTGCGCGTCGCGCAATATCGTATCTGTAATCAATAGTTTTTTGCCTGCCATTTTCTAACCTCCTTATTCCCTATTTTTGCGCTCATGAAGAGCGCTTATAAAGCCGTTTAACCGATCAGGCAGAGCACGTCGCCGGACTTCACAGTAGAGCCCTTGGAAACATTGAGAACAATGATGGTGCCGTCACGATCGGCGAGAACTTCATTTTCCATTTTCATTGCTTCGAGGACCAGGATAACTTGTCCCTTCTTTACCTGGGAGCCTGCATTGGTCTTTACATCCACGATAGTCCCGGGCATGGGAGCAACGACGGGATTGCCCTTTGCATTTGTACTGGACGCAACGGGAGCTGCAGGAGCGGGAGCGGCTACCGGAGCCTTTACGGGGGCGGCGGGAGCGGCGGGTGCTGCGGAAGAACCGGAAATTTCTTCTACCTCGACTTCATAAGAAGAACCATTTACATTGACGATAAATTTGCGCATGAGAGTACCTCCTTCATCAAATTAAGATATTTTTTTAATGCTGTGTATGCGTAATCCGTCTATATCCTTGTTCATGGCGGTGGCGATTGCCGCTGAAATTGCGGCGACCGTTTGCTGCCTGTTTGTCGGCGCAACGCCGATACGCCGAATGGAACGGATGCGAAGCGCGGATACATCCGCACCCATATACGTCGCCATCGCCGCGCTCATGGCCGCCACCATGGGCTGCCGTAAGGATACGCGCGAAAGCGGCTTTACGGAACGGATGCGAAGACCCGCAACTTCCGGACCCATATACGACGCAATTGCCGCAGCAATCGCTGCGTCGAATTTACCGCGGTCCGAAATATCCGGAGCGTCGAACACTTGCGCAGGCGTCGATA
Source organism: Bacillota bacterium (assembly GCA_023435855.1). Lineage (GTDB taxonomy): Bacteria > Bacillota > Clostridia > Christensenellales > CAG-138 > UBA7707. The sequence continues at coordinate 9,671 of JAEZLG010000277.1, forward strand.
TGCCGGTCTCTTCCGGCCGGCTTTCCGTGTCAATTTCGTTATTATCCGCAATGATTTTAGTTTTGCCTTTGCGGCCGAGCATAAAACCAATGATAAACGCTACTACGATAAACGCGATAGCCAGCCCAATGTCAATTGTCAAATTAGGAACGCCTCCCTTCTCATAAGATTAGCTTATTGTTAGGCCTATAATATAAATGATATAAATAAGCGAAGATTTGAGAGAATACTTCCCTCAAATAAGCCCTAGTTCTTATATTCGCTATATCCTTCATTTTTCCTGCTAGAATCTTTCAAAATTCTGAAAATAGCGCGGTCAACCCGCGCTATTGAGCGAATTTTCCAAAACTTGAATCTCCTCAGCACTCAAATAGCGCCATTGCCCGGTCTTTAAGCCGCCGAGTTCAACATTGCCCACGCGTACGCGCCTCAAAAGGAGCGTTCTATGCCCTACCGCATCCAGCATACGCCTTACCTGTCGGTTGCGCCCCTCGTGGATGGTAAGAAAAAATGCAGTGCCTCCCTCATGCCGCTGTGTCGCAGGTTTTATTCTGGCGGGTGCTGTTATACCGTCTTCCAATAAAACGCCTTTTTCCAAAGCATGCGCTTCATTGTTTGTAAGAACGCCATCGGCTACCACATAATAGGTCTTTTCGATTTGAAACTTGGGGTGCATCAGCTTATAGGCAAGCTCTCCGTCGTTGGTCATAAAAAGAAGCCCCTCAGAGTCACAATCGAGCCTTCCCACATGGTAAAGACGATATGGAATATCGCGAAAGTAATCCATAACGGTCCTTCGCCCCTCGGGATCGTTAGCGGTGCAAAAAACACCTCTCGGCTTATTAAAGGCGATCACCATGCGCTCTGTAAAAAGTTTTAGCCTTTGTCCGTCGAATGTAACTTCGTCTTTCTCAGGCTCAACCTGAGCGCCCAGTACGGCTAAAACGCCGTTGATACTCACTCGCCCCTCAAGGATCAGCTCTTCACACCTGCGGCGCGACGCCACCCCCGCCTCCGCCATGAATTTCTGTAAACGCATGGGACCCCCACCTTTGTTTTAAATAATCTGCCAACCCCGCGCTATTATATATATCAGCTACTGACTATGCCGTCCAGAGTCCGAACAGCTTATCAAGATAGAACCCGAGATCCGCAGCATCCACATCATTTTTCGCTACGAGCTGCCATGAGCCGATGAGCTTCTCGCCCATCTCATCGTAAAGTTCCAACACCCCTAGCCTATCGCCTGCGTGTATGGGGGCGCGTATCCCTTCGTCGATCGCGATGCGCGTCCTTAAGGCCGGGTTACTGCCTTTTTCCACAGGTATCATTATATCCTCGTTGATGACAAGTTCCAACACGTTTTTTTTGCCCCCAACTACACGTGCGCGAGCAATTATGTCGCCGGCAGCTACCACCCTTTTCATTTCATAATGGTCGAAGCCGTAATTTAGGATACTCATGGCAGCATTGAACGTATCGGGGCAGTTGAGAACTACGCCTACAATCTGCATTCCTTCTCGTTGTGCAGCAAAAGAAAGGCATTTCCCTGCGGCTTTCGTATAGCCTGTCTTAATACCGTTTCCACCCTCGTATTGCCATAGCAATTTATTTTTATTTTTGAAGGTCCTTTGAAAGTTTCCGGTGGTCGTCCGGTGGTAAGTCGTCCCCACAACCGTACGAAAGTTCTCGTTTTTAAGAGCATAGGCCGAAATCAGCGCAAGGTCATACGCAGTAGTGTAGTGGTCACCGTTTGGAAGGCCGTGCGGCGTCACAAAATTCGTGTTGTTTGCACCTATCTCCCTTGCCTTTGCATTCATGAGGTTTGCAAATCCCTCAAGGCTCCCCCCGATATGTACTGCGAGTGCAACAGCAGCATCGTTCCCCGAATTAAGCATAAGCCCATAAAGCAAATCCTCAACGCTCATCTTTTCTTCAAGTTCCAGATAAATACTGGAACCCTCCGTACCGTAAGCATCTTCTGTTATAGTGACCGTATCCGATAGTGCGCAGCATTCCAGCGCTAAAATAGCGGTCATTACCTTTGTGGTGCTTGCCATAGGCAACTTTATATAAGCGTTTTTTTCATAGAGCACCTTGCCCGTACCCGCTTCAAGCAAGATGGCGGAAACTGCCCCCGTTTTCGGCTCGTCTGCAAAGGCTGAAGCCGGAAACCAGGGCAGTAACATGAGTGCACATATGGCGCATAAGATTTTTTTATTAGCTGCGCGCATCAGTCGCTCAGATCTTCCTCGTCGAAAAGATCATCCTTGCCTTCGGTTCTGCAGCAAGCATCGCCGATCACCTTACCTACCATGCAGATAGATTCAGGTATTATCTCAATAGCCCTGTCGATGGTAGTGTTAAACTGTGCGGGCAGAACCTTCACTTTTCCATCGGCCACAGATAGGAATGCAATAGGTGTTATGCTCATGCCGGCCACAGATGTGCCCGCAAAAGGCATTCTGGTTTCGCCGTCCAGCTCGCTTCCTGATTTTTTTACGGGCGCGCTCGATGCGCAGTATTCGCCGCCGCCTGATAGGAAACCCAGGCTTACCTTGGAAACGGGTAGTATCACCGTTTCCTTCCCCGTGATGATAGGGTTGCCGACGATAGTATTGACGTCGACCATTTCCTTGATTTGTTCCATGGTGCTGCGCATGATGTTTTCAATGGGATGCGACATTTTGATTCCCTTCCTTGTGTTTTTTTCTATGCCCTTTGGAGCGTTTGAGTACAACATCTATAATTTGTGTGGAACGAATTGTTAATATGCCTTCCACTTTCAGCCAAAATACAGGCGTTTTAAAATCAGGCGTCACAGAAACCTCACCGTTTCTCAGATGCAAAAGCGCCATGAGCGCATTAAAAAAAATGCGCAGCACCCCGCATACAAGCACCGAATGATAGGCATCTTCTTCGATACCCACTTTGCACCACACACGTAGCGTCTCCAAGTTGCCTCCGCGCATAACCGCACTTATAATCTTTTTCGTAAGGCCGGGTTGCTTATGCTCCGGGACTTTCTTTTGCGGCTCTATTGAAACGCGCTTATATGGCTTTCTATTCACCGAAAGCCAAAGCTCGAAATCCAATATCTGCGAGTAGTTTAAAAAACCCTTTATTCTTAGCTTAAACAGGCGGTAGAAAAATTCGAGCTCCAACGTAAAGGACGGGCGGAATGTATCGATATGCGCGCAAACACGGAGCCGCATGGGTACAAGAAGCCCAACAACAATAAAGATCAAAATATAGAGGAAAATAAAAAGAGCCATATCGCCCTCCGAACGTGCGTACAGCTCTTAGTTTTGGCAAAAAATCGGAAATCTATCAAGCGAGTTCAAGTTGCGGCGAAGATCCTTCTTCCTCCTCTTGTAAATAGGTCTCGTATAGGGGAAGATCCTTCACGGAAGAAATACCGAACTGCCGCAGAAAAGCGTCGGTTGTACCAAAGAGCATCGGTCTCCCCACCGCATCCTTGCGTCCGAGTTCCGATATAAGACCGAGCTTTAAAAGCTGACTAACGGAATAATCGCAGCGCACACCGCGTACTGCTTCGATTTCCGCGCGCGTTACCGGCTGGCGGTAAGCGATTATGGATAGTGTCTCGAGCATCGCCTGCGAGAAGGTTTTGTTTTGTGCGGGTTGCAAAAGCTCCTCTACATAATCCGCGTATTTCTTGTTTGAAACAAGCTGAACAGTCTCCTCGGTGCGGTAGATTAAAATACCGCGCTCCTCGTTTTTATAAAGAGCTTCCATTGTACCAAGCAGATGAATTATCTCCATTTGCGTAACATCAAGCGCACGCTGGAGCTGCACGATGGAAACAGGCTCACCTGATACAAATAAAATACATTCGATAGCGGATATTCGCTCGTCGTAGCACATTGGCAGCACCTCTATTGTTCGTCGGTGTATTCGATGCCGGAATCATTCTCAAGGAGTTTCCCGGCTGTCAGCGTAATAGGTTCAAACGGGGCACGCTGTTTTAGGTGTATTTCACCATATATCAGCATTTCTAAAAGCGCCATGAAGGTAACAATGCGCTCCAGTTTGGCAGAACCCGGTTCGAATAATTCCTCAAAGCGCACGGTTTTATTTTGAGATAGGAGCCTTCGTATCTTAACAAGCTGCATGCGCACGGTGAAGCGGTCAGCACTTACATGCTGGGCAAGCGGGCTTATGGGTTCATTTGGATGCTCACGCTTTAAAACCGCAAGAAATGCTGCGCGAAGCTCTTCTGCGGAGGTTTCGGCAAGAACAAATTCCTGCGGTGGTAAAATGAATTCCTCAGGAAGTCGGGTGTACATCCCCTCTGTACCTTTTGTCAGCTCCTCAAGCATGGCGCTGGCTTGCTTGAAGGCACGGTACTCCGTTAGCTGGCGTATGAGCGCCTGCTCCGGATCCTCCTCGTCATCTTCCTTAGGTGGCTTTGGCAAGAGCGAACGCGATTTTATGTACACAATGTTAGCTGCCATCGCGAGAAATTCGCTTGCCGTATCCATATCAAGCTCGTCCACCTCTTTCATGTAGCCGAGATACTGCGAGGTAATCTCGGAAATGAATATATCCTTTATATCCACCTCTGCCTTCTCGATGAGGTGAAGCAAAAGGTCGAGCGGACCTTCAAACTGTTTTAATCGCACCTCGTACATTAAAGTAACCCGAATATCAGCCCGTAAAAGGTAATGAATCCGTTTAAAACCGCTGTTATAATCGTAGAGAGCACGCCCGTCAGCCCTCCCGTGATAAGAAGCAGAATTAGCAAAAAGCTGCCGTAGCGCTCAAAAGTTACCCAAAAACTTGGGTTCACCCGGCGTATCAGCAGGTTTTGCAGCACATGGTAGCCATCAAGCGGCGGTATGGGGATAAGATTAAAGAAGCATAAGCCCAAATTAATCGCGGTGAGCGCCCACAACAAGCCCATAACGATTTCATTCTGGACGAAAAACACGGAGCCGGCCAGAATGTAAATGCCCATGGCCAAAAATGCGAGCACGAAGTTTGTCACTACACCGGCCAGCGATACAACGATCTCGTCGCGGCGGATGTTGCGGAAATTCCTTGGGTTGATGGGTACAGGCTTTGCCCAGCCGAATCCAACAAGAACAAGCATTAAAATGCCAATGGGGTCCACATGGCGAAGGGGGTTGAGCGTCATCCGCCCTAGGTTATAAGCCGTAGGGTCACCCTTTTTATAGGCAGCGTAAGCATGTGCGAATTCGTGAAACGAAAGCGCAATCATGATCGCAGGAATTCGGTATAGCATTAGCTTCAGCGACTCTACGCTGAACAGGTTTGCAAGCATTTGTATTTCTCCAGTGCTCTTTTCCATTATTATACGCTTAGCGCCCTCGGCAGGCAAGCCGATAAACGGACGGTGCTTTTGATATTTTCAGCGCTTACAAAAATTTTTCACGCGTGGAGGAAGCCAAGAAACATCAGTCGTATGAAGTCCGAAAGCCCCGCCTGCGCTACAGCCCTGTGCGGCACAAGCTCCACAACAGCTATGAGGTTGCCGTTTTCGTCAAGGTACTCGATTGTTCCCGCCACCGCATCCGTAGTAAGAGGAGCGTAGAGCGTTTCAGGCACTTCCCGCCTTTCTGAATACTGCTCGTTCTGCTTTAGAAGAAGAA
>JAEZLG010000131.1 GCA_023435855.1 Bacillota bacterium
GTCTTGAGCAGGTGCATAAGGGTTTAGGGGAAATGCAAACTCTTGCCGTGGGTGTGGGCGATCTTAAAAAGGTGCTCCAAAACGTCAAGACGCGCGGTATCGTCGGTGAGATACAGCTTGGCGCAATTTTGCAGGAAATTCTCGCGCCCGAGCAGTATGAGAGCAACGCTGCGGTGCGAGAGGACAGCCGAAATGTGGTAGAATATGCCATTAAGCTCCCTGCGGATGACGGGAAGCATATCTATTTGCCCATCGATTCTAAGTTCCCCGCGGAGCCGTATATGGCGCTGATGGATGCTTACGACAGCGGCTCGCAGGACAACATTCGCCGCGCGCAGGAAGCGCTTCGCGCACGCATCGTCTCGTTTGCGAAGGACATCCACACCAAATATATTTATCCGCCCGACACAACGGACTTTGCTATCATGTTTTTGCCCACGGAAGGGCTGTACGCCGAGGCTGTGAAGCTTGGACTCACCGAACAGCTGCAGCGCGAATACCGTGTAAACCTCGCAGGGCCTTCTACCATGGCGGTGATGCTTAACAGCCTGCAGCTTGCATTTAGAAGCGTCGCCATCCAAAAACGCAGCGGCGAGGTTTGGAAGGTTTTAGGCGCTGTCAAAACGGAATTCGAGAAGTTTTACGATGCGCTCACACTTACGCAAAAGCGTATATCAAGCGCCAACGAGGAGCTTGACCGGCTTGTCGGTACGCGCACACGCGCCATAAGGAAACGCCTGAGCGATGTGACTGCGCTTCCGGAGGACGAGGCAAAGCAATATCTGCCCGAGGGCATGCAGTATTTAGGCGACGACGAAGATTATAAGGAGGTAAACCTATGAGTATCCCGACCCCACACATCAATGCCAAAATGGGCGATTTTGCAAAGACCGTTCTTATGCCCGGAGATCCTTTGAGGAGCAAATTCATCGCAGAGAATTTCTTAAAAGATGCCGTACTTGTGAACAATGTTCGCGGCATTCAAGGCTACACCGGAACCTATAACGGCAAGCGCGTTTCTGTAATGGCAAGCGGTATGGGTATGCCCACCATCGGCATTTATTCCTACGAGCTTTTTAACTTTTACGGGGTTGAAAACATCATCCGCATCGGCTCGGCAGGTGCGATTAGCCCCGATCTCAAGCTTCGCTCCATCGTGATCGGCATGAGCGCGAGCTTCAATTCAAACTTCGATAAGCAATTTGGCCTGCCGGGCATCTATGCTCCCACGGCGAGCTATGAACTTTTAAAAAAGGCTACCGATGCAGCGGAGAAGATGAATATTCCCGTGACGGTAGGCAACATACTCTCCAACGACCTCTTTTACGACGACGGCATGCGTACGCTTGAGTGGCAGAAGATGGGAGTTTTGGCCGTTGAGATGGAGAGCGCAGCTCTCTATATGAATGCCGCGCGTTTGAAGAAAAATGCGCTTTGCATCTGCACCATCTCCGACAGCCTCGTAACAGGCGAGGAGTGTACCGCAGAGGAAAGACAGAATACGTTTACGAAGATGATGGAGCTTGCGCTAGAAATAGCGTAAGGCTTTATCTTCGCACATATGGCTTGCGAGCTTACAAAGAAACACCCGCGAGATTTTTCTGGCGGGTGTTATGCTGTTGCAGTTACTGGATCTCAATCCTCTTGCTGATGGGGGTGGCGGGAACTTTTTTAGGTAAGGTCAGTTCGAGCACGCCGTTGTTGTAGTTGGCACGGATTTCTTCGGCTTTTACCTCAGAAACGTCGAAGCTTCTCTCATAGGATGCGAAGCTCCTTTCGCGGCGCAAATACTGCTTATCCTTTTCTTCCTTGCTATCCTCATGCTTTGCCAGGATGGTCAAAAGATCACCCTCGATGTTGAGATGGATGTCTTCTTTCTTAAAGCCCGGGAGTTCCGCTTCCAGTAAATAATGGTCGCCATTATCGGCGATGTCGGTACGGAAACTGCCCAAGCCGCCAAATGCGGGCCTAAAAGCGCTGTCCATCATCTTTTCCATTTCGTTGAAATAGTTCGACATACCGCTATTGCTCCTGTAAGGTACGAGATTGAAAATACTCATAAATTTACCTCCTGATCTTTTATGGTATATAGGATACCTTAATAGTTTGAAGCCGTTTTGCGCTTCATATACGCGGGGCTTCTTTTGTTATCTATAGCTTACAAGATCATTGTTGCAAAAAAATGAAGCATCTTTGATAAGAATTCAAAAAATTAGCACTCGATTGTGTCGAGTGCTAATGATTTTCATAGCGAGTTCAAAATTTAGGTAGTGGGGAGTCAAACCCTTACTTACTTGTGCTCGTCAAACACTTTTTTGATGATGGCGGCGGCGCGGTCGATCTGCTCGTGGGTGTGGGTGGCGGTATAGCTTGTGCGAAGCAGGCATAGTCCGTCGGGCACAGCGGGCGGCAGTACGGGGTTTACATATACACCCTGTTCTAAAAGTGCCTTAGCGATAACGAGCGTGCGCGTCATATCGTAGGTGTAGATGGGGATGATGGCGGTGCTGCCCTCCATGATGGGGATGTTGTAGCCATGCAGCAGCGAGCGCATGTAGTTGGAGATGTCCATGAGCGCCTTTACACGCTCCGGCTCTGCCTTCATGATGCGAAGTGCCTCTAAAGCGGAAGCCGCGTTTGCGGGCGGTATGGACGCGCTGAAGATGAACGGACGGGATTTATGCTTCACGTAATTCACGACGCACGCATCGGCAGCCATGCATCCACCCAGGGACGCAAGCGATTTGGAGAAGGTGGTCATGATGATATCGACCTCGTTTTCCAATCCGAAATGTGAGGCTGTACCGCGGCCGTGGTCGCCGATCATGCCTACGCCATGTGCGTCATCTACCATCAACCTGGCGCTGTACTTTTGCTTAAGTCGTACGATCTCGGGTAGATTGGCGATGTCGCCCGACATGGAAAATACACCGTCTGTAATGATGAGCTTGGGGGCGTCTTCGGGGGCGCGAGCGAGGCGTTCTTCAAGGTCGTTTATATTGCTGTGCTCAAACTTCGATACCTGCTTAGCAAAGCTCAACCGCGCTGCGTCAACAAGGCTTGCATGGTTTTCCGCATCGGCAAAAATGTAGGTGTGGCGGTTTGCGATGGTGGATACTATGCCTAAGTTGGTTTGAAAGCCGGTCGACAATGTCATGGCATCTTCTTTGTGGAAAAACTCCGCAAGCTCTTTTTCAAGCTCCGTATGCAGCACGAGCGTGCCGTTGAGGAAGCGGGAACCCGAGCAGCCTGTGCCAAATTTATCGAGTGCTGCATGCGCGGCGGCGATGGTGCGCTTGTCGTTGGTGAGGCCGAGATAGTTGTTGGAACCGAGCATGATGGTTTTTTGGCCGTTTATTACGACCTCCGTGTCCTGCGCGGTTTCGAGTGCGTTAAAGTAGGGGTAAAGTCCTGATTCCATAAATTCCTGCGGTTGTGTGTAGCTTTTGCAGCATTCGAACAAATCCAATTCCGTCAGCTCCTTAATAAAAAATGAATACGTAGAAAAGTATAAGCACTGTATTATACCGTAGTTTTGCTGCTTCTGTAAAGTTAACAGTATGGAAGGCTACTGAAAATAATTTTTTTTCATATAGCTTAATATTGACACCATCTACAGAGTGTGTAAAATGGTTCTAGTTTAATAGTAAGGGAGAAACGCAATGGCCTCAATTGCCATGCGTCTTGATGCGAGGCTCGAGAAACTGCTCACGAGCCCGATTATGACAAAAAAGAGAATATTTTCCATAATGCTGCCCCTGTTTTTGGATCAGGTTACGTTTGTTGCGCTCAACATGTTTAACTATGGCATGATAAGCTCTACGGGCATCATGGATGTAAGCGCGGTCGGCATGGTGGATTCGCTCAATAACCTTATATGCCAGCTCTACCTGGCCGTCGCAATGGCTGGCACGGTACTCGTTGCCAAGTATTCGGGTGCAAACAACCCAGGTATGGTTTCTCGTTCAGGCGTACTGTCGCTTGTAGTTGCGCTGGGTGTGGGCCTTATTTTGGCACTCGTTTTGGGGCTTTTTCGAGGACCTGTTTTAGAACTTATTTACAGCAACGCGGATAGAAAAGTGCTGGAGCTTGCCAAAATCTATCTGTTCGGCATAGCGCTTTCAAGCCCGGGCAACGCGATCATCAACGCAGGCAACGGGATTTTACGCGGCATGGGAGAAACAAAAAGCTCGCTTTGGGTCTCTTTGGCTGCCAATATCTCATACGCGCTTCTAAACATACTGTTTTTACCCGTTTTGCACCTTGGCGTAGAGGGGCTTGTTTATTCGCTTGTCATATCAAGGCTTTTCGGCTGTTTCTTTGTGTGGCTGTTCCTATCGCGCAGACATTTTTTCCTGCAGATGAGCGTCAAAGCCTCGCTGAAGGCGGCAAAGGGGCTTTTAGGTGACCTTTTGCAGTTTGCGCTGCCGTATACCGTTGAAAACCTGTTCTTCTGCGGGGGGCTTCTTGCCGTGCAGATGATCATCGTAGGGTTTGGCACCGCTGCCGTCGCAGCCAATACCATCGCATCGTCGGTGTTCGGGCTCATGAGCTCTGCCGGTGATGCACTTTGTAACACCACCGTCACCGTCGTGGGGCAGTGCATGGGGAAAAACAGCGTGAAGGAAGCCAAGCATTATGTAAATGTGTTCTTACACTTTGCGAGTGTCGTTACATTTGCCCTCTTGGGCTTTATATTGCTGTTCTTTTCGCCCATCATAAACATGTACGGCGCACCGGTGGAAATAGGCACCACCGTATTCTGGCTTCTCTTTGGCTCGGGTATCGCCTACATTCTGTTTTGGCCGCGTTCGTTTGTGCTGCCGGCATGTTTGCGCACGGCGGGAGATGTGAGGTTCACATCAATCGTGATCTTGGCCTCTGTATGGGCGGTGAGGGTAACAGTCTGCTATCTTCTTGCTGTAGTATTTAACTTAGGTGTATATGGTGTATGGGGCGGCATGTGCTTTGACTGGGTGGTACGAAGCCTGATCTTCACGCTCCGCCTACGCTCAGATAAATGGCATAGGCGGAACAAGAATGTAATGGAAGTGCAGGCATAACTTTTACCATTTCACGATGCGGTAATACACATGCGCGGTGAGCTTATAAACCACGAGATAGAGTATCGTGAATAGAACTGAGCTTCCGCCGATGCAGGCTAAAACTAATCCCCAATCGTAAAGCATGAAGCTTTCAAGCATTACCGCCATTATTTTTGAAGCGAACAGCATGTGCAATATTGTCATCCCAAGGGGGATGAAAAACACCCAAAGCACCTGCGTGTTGATGGTGGATTTTACCTGCGCATCGTCCATCCCAACCTTTTGAAGTATGGCGAACTGCTCCTTGTCCTCGTATCCTTCGGAAACCTGCTTGAAATAGATGATGAGCACCGTCACCGACAGGAACAAAATGCCGAAGAACGCACCGAGAAACAACAGCCCGCCGTAGGTCGCGTAACCGTTCTGGCGCGCTTCAAACACATTGTTCGAACTCAATGACTTTTCAGGGAATGTACTCAAATAATGCGTACGTGCGTCTTGTACGAAGCTTATGCAGTTTTGATCAGCACCATCCACGTCGAAGAGCATCATATGATCTATACACAAAAGCGTATCGAGCTCGATGATTTCAGCGTTTTTCGGCACGTAGCGAAGCCCTGTAGGCTCAGTGCCGTCGTTTGCTTGCTCGTAGGTAAGCTTATCCTTTGTTGCATGTAAACGCACATCGTGCTTAGAAGCGAGCGATAGTAACGACTGCTCGAAGGAGCGTACATCGCCCTCGGCGATGGTTTTGTCAATGCGCAGATAAACATCGTACACATGGCTTGCTTTTAAAATATTCTCCTGCCCGAGATAGAGAGAAAGCGTACCGGAAATCGTCACGAGAAACATTGTGGAGAGTATGCAGATTGTAGCGAGCGACTTAGCGCTTTGGCGCATGCGTTGAAACATGCCGCTTATGGCAATGAAATTGCCCGGCTTGTAGTAGACGCGCTTGTTCGCTCGAAGCGCTCGAAGCGCAGCGATGCTGCCTGAGTTGAACAGCAGCTCCGTGGCGATGATGACGAGTATGGCGAGAGGGAAGAAAATACCGAGCGCCATACCGCGGTTTTGTGTCGTCCATGCGAAGTAATACGCAGCAGCAAGAGAAACTGCCCCCAATACCGCTAACGGAACCAAAAGCTTAGAATCCTTCTGTCCTTTGCGCTCGCTTTTTAAAAGCTCCATGGGGCTTTTTAGGCGAACTTGACGTAGGTTTAAAAGTGACGTTAATACGAATACACAAAAGAACAAACCGCCCGTGAGAGAAAAGGCTATGGGGGCGATGGAAAATGTGCTGCCCGGTGCGGCATGGATGAGCTTTAGAAGTGCTAAAAATAAAAGCCTTCCGAACACCAATGCGGTGAGAGCCCCTAAGAGTACGCCCGCTAAAAGCGTAATGCAGTTTTCCCAAACGAGTACGCGCCCTACATGCCTGCGCTCAAGCCCCAGTATACCGTAAAGCCCGAACTCCTTTTTGCGCCTGCCTACGATGAAGTTGTTGATGTACACCATGAAGAAAAATGCGAATATGGCAAACATCACGATGCCAAAGCTGAAAACCGATCTTGCCGTTTCCCCGCCCGGGACGTTTTTGAGACCGTCTGAAAACAGCAGTCCCGAAATCAAGAGGAACACACCCGATATGATGGATGTTGCGAGGATGTAAGGGACAAAGGTCCTACGGTTCCTTTTGAGGTTGCCACATGCGAGTTTGAGAAAATATAGTTTAACCAACGTCCGCACCTCCATCGGAGAGCACCGATAGGTTCTGTACGATGCGCTCGAAAAATGCGTGGTTGGAAAGGCTGCCGCGGTAGATCTGCGAGAAGATGTTACCGTCGCGTATGAAAAGCACGCGCGATGCGTAGCTTGCGGCAAATGCGCTATGTGTTACCATGAGTATGGTCTTGCCCTGCTCGTTGAGGTTGTGAAAATTAGCTAATAGGCTTGCGGATGATTTGGAATCGAGCGCTCCGGTTGGCTCGTCAGCAAGTATAATGCGCGGATCGGTGATGACAGCGCGCGCCACGGCAGCACGCTGCTTTTCGCCGCCCGAAACTTCATAGGGGTACTTTTTAAGAAGCGGTTCAATGTTCAGCATCTGCGAAACAGTTGTAAGCTTGCGTTCCATTTCTTCAAGCGGCATCTGCGAGAGCACGAGCGGAAGCAGTATGTTATCCTTCAGTGAAAAGGTATCGAGCAAATTGAAATCCTGAAATACAAAGCCGAGATGTTTCCTTCGAAACTGCGAAAGCTCACGCTCGCGTATCGTCGAAAACGCCTTGCCATCTAAAAATACGTCACCCTCTGTGGGGCGGTCAAGCGAGGCTATGATGTTCAAAAGTGTCGTTTTGCCGCTGCCTGAAGCACCCATGATGGCTAGGAATTCGCCTTCCTCCACCTCAAAGCTAACGCGGTTGAGCGCGACGCACGGCGGCGTGCCGAGTTTCGCGCCATAGAGTTTCCTAACATTGATTACCTTTAAAAGTTGTTCCATAACTGCCTCCTTTGTGGGTATGAGGCCATTTTACACAAGTATTGAGGGGCCAAACCATAACGAAGCCTTACAGTTTCGCGCCGCAAACGAACAGTTTTGTCACTTTAACCTTATTGAAATATAGAAGCATCCGTACTCGGGAAACGGAAATATACCGTGGTACCCGTACCGAGATCCGATTCCACCTTGAGCTTTACTTTAAGTGCGTCGGCCGCTTTTTTTGCGAGATACAGCCCAATACCGGAAGCACGGTTATCCGTGCGTCCATTAAAACCTGTATAGCCTTTGGTGAAAATGCGGGGCAGATCTTCACTTCGTATACCCATGCCGCTGTCAGAAACGACAAGCGCACCGTTTTCTGCATATATTTTGATGCCGCCTTCGGTCGTATACTTGAGGGCATTGGACAGCACCTGCTCCAGCACAAAGGCGAGCCAGCGCTTATCGCTCAAAACCTGCCATGTAAAGGGGACGATCTCGACCGTGAGCTTTTGGTAAACGAAAAGCACCGAAAACTTCTTCACGCAAGAACGTACAAGCTCGTAAAGGTCGCAAGGTTCGATGATCAGGTCGGAGGAGATATCCGAAAGCTTCACATAGCGAAGTGCCAAATCTGCGTATCTTTCGATTTTAAAGAGTTCCTGCTTCATAACGCCTGCTTCGTCACCGTCTATCTGTGACAACACAAGATGCAGTGCTGCGATGGGCGTTTTAATTTGGTGCACCCAAAGCGTATAGTATTCAAGCGAGTCAAAGCGCGCCGTTTCAAGCTGCTTTTTTGAGGTTTCGTATGCGTAGGAAAGTTCATAAATCAGCGCAGAATACTCCTCCTCGAGCGCATTGTTCGGTACGGGAAGCTCACAGGCATTTTGCAAAACAGAAGATAAAACCTGTGCTAATTTGCACCGCTTTCTATAAAAGCGCGTACCGTCTATCAGAAGAAGGAGAAGTAAAAAGAAGCTTATCAAAAGAACCGTGTAGCGCGCATACATCATATCCTGATCGCTTAGATAGGCAACAAGAAGCGTCACACCGACGGCAAATACATATAAAAGAAGAAGTAAAGCGCGGTATTTGAGGTAGGCGAAAAACTTACGCATGGAGCTTCACCTCGCTTTTATGATTTCGCATCGGGAATAATGGCGTATCCCTTTCCCTTGTGCGTTATGATGCAATCGGGAAAGCCCGCATCCACCAAAGTTTTACGGAGGCGGTTGACGTTTACGGTGAGCGTGTTGTCATCGATAAATGCGTCGGACTCCCATAAGCCGAGCATGAGCTGCTCGCGGCTTACCACGTCCCCCTTATCGGAAAGTAAAATCTGCAAAATACGCGCTTCGTTTTTTGTAAGTTCCGTATATACACCATCTTTTGTTAGGCAAAGCCTGCCTGTGTCGAGCACCGCACCGCAAAACACAAGACGGTTATCCGTCTCATAATCGTATGCGCGGCGGAGCATCGCCTGTAATTTGGCGATGAGCACCTCCATGGAAACGGGTTTTGTGATATAGTCGTCGCCGCCCGTGTTCATGGCCATTACGATATCCATGTTGTCCGTACGCGAGGATAGGAATATGACCGGGGCTTTAGATACCTCCCGAATCTTTGAGCACCAGTAGAAGCCGTTGAAGAATGGCAGTGAAATGTCCATCAGCACCAAATGAGGCATAAATCGCTCAAACTCCAAAAGCACGTCGGAAAAATCCTTGACGGCATATGCCTCAAAGCCCCACCGCGCGAGGTTTTGTTTAATCTCCGACGAGATTACGCCGTCATCCTCTACGATTAAGATGCGGTATACCATAGCCGCCCCCTACTAAAGAGATTTTCAACAAGAGTATAGCATAACGCGCTTGCGCGCGTCACAAAAATGACCTGACAAATCCCATGACTAAAAAGCGCGCCCACATTGGGGCGCGCTTTATATTAAACCTAGATTCTATATGTTGTAGTTCTTTTGATTCTTTTATTTCAAGAAAAGAATCGTTCCACTTACAGCTTCTCAAGCACTCCGGACTGTTTATTGAAGTCGTTGATGAGCGCGTCGACTTCGGTGACCTGATTGTGGATGCCGGTCCAGTAATTGTCGTCATACCACTGGGCGTTGATTTCTTCAACGGTTTTGCCCTGCTGTTCAACCCAGGTGTAGTACTTGAGGTTGTGCACGCGCTTGCGGCCTTCGTAGGTAAGCTCTTCCATGTTGTCGGTGCGTATACCGCGCATATGCTCGGAGAAGTCGCGTACGGCGGCGATATCGCTGTATGGGCCCTGCTGCTCGTTGAGCTCTTCAATGCGCGAAGTATACATTTCGGAGGAGTCTGTGAGGACGGTTGCGACCACGTCTTTTTCGGTAAGCTCGTAGTACTTGGCCATCTTGATGCAGCAAAGAACGTTTGCAATACCGGAGATGCCGAGGAGCTGGAGCTGACCGATGAAGCTTTCGGGTACGCCGATTTCTTCGCGGAGGTACTTGTGGCCTTCCTTGGTGTTGAACATACGAAGCAGGTTCTGGCTGTCATTGTCGTCGACGGCGATGACCATGTCGGTGTTCTTCACGTTATGAACCCATGGCACATGCTTGTCGCCGATGCCTTCGATGCGGTGGCCGCCAAAGCCGTTGTTGAGGATGGTGGGGCATTGGAGCGCCTCGCCTACGGCGAGCTTCATATGCGGATGCTGTTCCTTTAAGTAGTCGCCGCTCGACATGGTGCCGGCAGAACCTGAGGTAAAGCACGCGCCTGCAAGCCTTAAGCCTTCGCCTTTGAGGTCGTGGAACGCTTCGTTGATGGCGGGGCCGGTGACCTGATAGTGGAAGAGTACGTTGCCCATTTCTTCGAACTGGTTGAAGATTACGACGTCTTTGCGGGTGGCGCGAAGCTCATGGGTTTTGTCGAAAATTTCCTTAACGTTGCTTTCACAGCCCGGGGTTGCGATAACTTCGCCCGCAATCTGCTTAAGCCAGTCGAAACGCTCCTTGCTCATTTCTGCAGGCAGAATGGCGACGGAGTCGCAGGAGAGGAGCTTGGAGTTGTAAGCACCGCCGCGGCAATAGTTGCCGGTAGAGGGCCAAACGGCTTTATGGTAGGTGGGGTCGAACTGGCCGGTCACAAGACGCGGCACGAGACATCCGAACGATGCGCCAACCTTATGGCAGCCGGTCGGGAACCACTTGCCGACAAGCGCTATGATGCGCGCCTTCACGCCGGTAAGCTCGGAGGGGATTTCGATGTAGTTCACCTTCGAATAGGTGCCGCCCTTCATGGTGGGCTCGTTGTGCCAGTTTACGCGGAAAAGGTTGACGGGGCTTATATCCCACAGGCCAACATTTTTGAGCTTATTCTTGATAACATCAGGAATAAGAGAAGGATCGCGCATTTGGGCAAAGGTCGGAATGACGATATTGTTTTCCTTCGCACGCTCAAGAGCGCGTTCGAGACCCTGCTTGTTTACCGTTAAATCGATCATTTTGTAGCACCCCGTTTGCAGTATTTGTTGATGTGGCGGAGGAAAAATATCCCGCCGCACTGTTAGTGTAGCCTCTTTCGAGAAGCTTGTAAAGCCATTTTCAAAAAATTATTTAGTTTTTCACAAAATATTTTAGCATTATCTCTCCGCGTATGTCAACTCGACGATCTTCGTAAGTATTTCGGTGGTCTTTTCGAGAGACTGTGCGGGAATGAACTCGTACTTGCCGTGGAAATTGTGGCCGCCTGTGCAAAGGTTCGGGCAGGGGAGGCCCATGTAGGAGAGGCGTGCACCGTCGGTGCCTCCGCGAACGGGCACGATAATCGGCTCAACGCCAAGCTCGCGCATGGCGTTTGACGCGGTGTTGATAAGGTGCATATGCGGAAGAATCTTCTCTTTCATGTTATAGTAGGAATCCTTCATTTCAAGCACGATCGTGTTATCGCCGTACTTCTTATTGATATAGGATTTTGCCTGCTCCATGAGCGCCTTTTTATGTGCAAACAAAGCTTTGTCGTGGTCGCGGATGATGTAGCCGAGCACTGCTTTTTCTATCTCGCCTTTCATCTGCGTAAGGTGGAAGAATCCTTCATAACCCTCGGTATGCTCGGGACGCTGCCATGATGGAAGCAAACTGTCAAACTCCATAGCCACATGCATGGCGTTTAGCATTTTGTCCTTTGCGCTGCCGGGATGGATGCTGCGGCCGTAGGCGATAACGCGCGCATTGGCGGCGTTGAAGTTTTCGTATTCAAGCTCACCCAATGCCCCGCCGTCTACGGTATAGGCAAAATCCGCTTGGAAACCCTCAACATCGAAAAGGTCTGCGCCGCGGCCGACTTCCTCATCGGGTGTGAAGCCGATGGAGATTCTGCCGCGCTTTAGTTCCGGGTGGGCAATTAGGTATTCAGCCATCGTTAAGATTTCGGCGATGCCCGCTTTATCGTCTGCACCCAAAAGAGTACTTCCGTCGGTTACGATGATATCCTGCCCCACATAGCGCGCCAAATCGGGGAAGCGCTCGACGCTCAGTACATCCGTTTCGCTTAAGGGGATGTCTTTACCGTCGTAGTCTTTCACGATACGAGGTTTTACATGCGCGCCGCTAAAATCCGGCGATGTATCCATATGCGCTATAAAGCCGAGTGCCGGGAGACCCGCCTTAGTCTCCGGTAAAAAACCGTATACATAGGCGTGTTCATCCACTTGAACGCCGCTTACGCCCATTTGCCGCATTTCATCGGCGAGAGCTTGTGCAAGGGCAAATTGCTTTTGTGTGCTGGGTGTAGTTGTAGATTCATGATCGGAGCGGGTATCGAAGGCTGCGTATTTCAAAAAGCGTTCGGTTGCGGTTAAACTCATAAAAATTTCCCTTCTCTCTCAAAATACTGCATGATGCAACATCGCTTTATTTTACCCTGTATAAGCGCTGAAAACAAGATAAGACAACGGGTTTCAGTATATGGTTAAGCATTGCGATTTGCAAAATTTACATAGGAGGTGTTAGAAGTTTTGGCTGTACAAACGTAGAAAGATGGTGTATGATGAAAAAAGCACAAAAAGATTTTGCACAGCGCTAATTATTTGTTTGAGGTACGCCATGCAGCAACGAATTCTGGGATACAAATGCACCTTGTGCGGTACCGAATTCCCCTATACGGAAATGCTTACCTGCCCAAAGTGCGGTGAAAAAGGCATACTCGATATTCTTTATGATTATCGTTATATTTCCTCTACTCTTACAAAGGAAAGCCTTCAAAAAAATCAAGATAAAAGCATGTGGCGTTTTAGCCCGCTTATGCCGCTCAAAGAACGCGATTTTTCTGCGTTTTTGCGCGTAGGCGGATCGCCGCTTTATCGCTCGGAGCACTTAAGAAGCGAGCTATCGCTTAAAGCGCTCTATATTAAGGACGACGGCATCAACCCCACGGCCTCCTTAAAGGACCGTGCAAGCGGTGTTGCAGTCGCTAAAGCCCTTGAGTTGGGCTATGATACAATCGCCTGTTCCTCCACGGGTAATGCAGCCTCCTCCTGTGCGGGCAATGCCGCACGCATGGGGTTGAAGAGCGTTATCTTCGTGCCGGAGCGTGCACCCGAGGGCAAGCTTGCACAGCTTCTCATTTTCGGTGCTCGCGTGGTGAGCGTAAAAGGCGATTATCGTGCTACATTTGAGTTATCGCGCGCGGCCATCGATATATACGGCTGGTACAACCGCAACGCGGGCATCAACCCCGTTATGGTTGAAGGCAAAAAGACCGTGGCACTTGAAATCGCCGAGCAGCTAAATTGGAACGTGACCGATTGGGTTGCTGTGAGCGTAGGCGACGGCTGCACCATCGGCGGCGTATATAACGGTTTTTATGACTTAAAGGAACTTGGGTTCATAGATCGCATACCTAAAATACTCGGTGTACAGTCCACCGGCTGCATGCCGTTTGTTGAGGCCGCAAAACGCGGCGGTAATTTGGAGCCTGCGGAAGAAAACACGATTGCCGACTCCATCGCCGTAGGCGTACCGAGAAACCCCGTGAAGGCGCTTCGCGCTGTGAAAAATTCAAACGGCACATGGATTTCCGTGAGCGACGAGCAAATCCTCGATACCATGCGCGTACTCGGACGCACCGAGGGCGTATTTGGAGAACCTGCGGGCGTCACCGCTACAGCGGGCGTTCGTGAAGCTGTGCGAACGGGCCTTATTAAGGGAAGCGAAACCGTAACGGTGATCAGCACCGGCAGCGGGCTAAAAGATGTGAAAAACGCGCTTCGCGCAGCGGGCCGGCCCACACTCTGTGAGCCCGAGCTTAGTGCGCTCGAGCAGAGCGGTATTCTAAACGGTATTCTATAGCAGCACTGCATTCGCAGCATTTCAAAATGCTGTCATATATAGTATAATTGAGTTCGGTTGATTAATGTGTATTCGCAGAAAGGGTGCATTTGCTTCTCCTTCGACCCCCTGCGAAGTATCATGGTTGCCATGCCCGAGAGGGCGTAAAAATAGAGCAACTAAAATCTAAGGAGGATTCAAATGAAGAGGTTTCTTGCAATTGCAGTGGCGCTCGTTATGATGTTTGCCGTAGCGGCTTGCACCACCACGCCCGTTGTCGACGAGCCCGTTGCGCCCGCTCCCGCTGAAAGCGCAGCTCCCGCCGAAAGCGCTGCACCCGTCGAAAGTGCACCAGTCGCAGGTATCCCCGCTGCTGATCTGAAGATCGGCGTTATCCTGGTTCACGACGAGAACTCCGGTTATGATGCCGCTCACATCGAAGGCGTCAAAGGCGCTATGGCTACTTTGGGCATCGCTGAAAGCCAAGCCATCTTCAAGTACAACATTCCTGAAGACGAGACCTGCTACGATACCGCTGTTGACCTCGCCGAGCAGGGCTGCCACATCATCTTCTCCGACAGCTACGGTCACCAGTCTCACATGATGGCTGCCGCCGCTGAGTATCCCGAAGTCATGTTCGTGGCCTGCACGGGCGATACCGCCGCGCTTGAGCCCGTAACAAACGTTGCCAACGTTTTCCCGTACACCTTCCAAAGCCGCTATGTATCGGGCGTTGTTGCCGGCATGAAGCTTAAAGAACTCATGGATGCGGGCACCGTAACCGATCCTTACATCGGCTACGTAGGCGCTTACCCCTATGCGGAAGTGGTTTCCGGTTACACCGCCTTCTTCCTTGGCATCCAGAGCATCGTACCCACCGCCCATATGGACGTGCAGTACACCAACTCCTGGTATGATCCCGTCGCCGAAGGCGAAGCCGCCAATGCTCTTATAAGCAAGGGCTGCGTCATTATCGGTCAGCACGCCGACTCTACCGGTGCTCCCTCCGCCGTACAGGCGCAGCAGGATGCCGGCAAAGTGGTCTACAGCGTAGGCTACAACATCGACATGCTTTCCGTGGCTCCCAAGGCTGCTCTGACCTCCGCGCAGAACAACTGGGTTGCTCTTTACACCCCCATCCTCAACTACATGCTCACCGGCGAGAAGGTCCCCACGGATCTCGCACTGGGCTATGCTGATGACGCAGTCATGATCTCCGCTTTGGGCGAGAGCTGCGCACCCGGCACCGCTGAGAAGGTTGAAGAAGTCATCGCCGGCCTCAAAGACGGTTCGCTTCAGGTATTTGATACCTCCAAGTTCACCGTTGGCGGCGCTGCCGTTACAACCTATGCTTGGCAGGATACCGACGGCGACTGGGTTCCCGACAGCGGCGAAGCCATCGAGAACGGCATCTTCGTAGAGTCCGTCTTCCGCAGCGCGCCTTACTTCGCATTGCGCATCGACGGCATCACCGAGCTCAACTAAACATGTTCTAAAAGGGAGAAGCAGCCTTGCTGCTTCTCCCTTTCTCCCTTCTTATCAAATACCGCATTTCTCCGGACGGCTCACCTTTCTCACGGCCGGAATACCGGACTATACATTCCTAAATCCCTCATAAAGCTGCTGCGACCTGTCGGCTGCGCGCGCAATAAGAAAGGACGTATACCTTGGAAGCCCGAAAAGAAATTAAAATGGTGGATATCACCAAAACATTCGGCGAAGTAGTAGCAAACGACAAGGTTTGTATGTTGATTCGCCCCGGCGAAATTTTAGCCCTGCTTGGTGAAAACGGCAGCGGTAAAACGACGCTTATGAACACGCTGTCCGGCATCTATCTGCCGGAGGGCGGATATATCTGCATAAACGACCATCCCGAGGTCATTCGCTGTCCGAGGGATGCCTATAATCTCGGTATCGGCATGATCCACCAGCATTTTAAGCTTGTGGACGTACTGACAGCCGCGGAAAACATAGTGCTCGGGCTCAACGAGCATAAGCTTATCGACCTCAAAAACGTGCGTGCGCAGGTGAAAGAAATCTGCGACCGCTACGGCTTTGTCGTAGAGCCGGATAAAAAGGTTTACGATATGTCCGTTTCGGAAAAGCAGACCTTGGAGATTGTCAAGGTTTTGTACCGCGGAGCGGATATTCTTATTTTGGATGAACCCACGGCAGTGCTTACGCCGCAGGAAACGGATAAGCTGTTTGCCGTGATGCGAAATATGAAAGCCGACGGCAAATCCATAGTTATCATAACCCACAAGCTGCACGAGGTTATGGAGATATCCGACCGCGTGGCGGTTTTGCGGCGCGGCAAATTTATCGGCGAAATTGCCACAGCGGAAACAAACCCCCAACAGCTCACCGATATGATGGTAGGCCGCGCGGTCTCCTTAAATATCGACAGGCCGGAACCGAAAGAACCGGTGGAACGGCTGGTGGTAAAAAACCTTACGGTGCTTGACAGCGACGGCGTCAAGCGTCTCGACAACGTTTCTTTCACCGCTTACGGCGGCGAAATATTGGGTATTGCCGGTATCACGGGCAGCGGCCAACGCGAGCTACTGGAAGCAATTGCGGGCCTTCAAAAGAGTGAGACGGGCAGCTCTATACGCTTTATGCCCCCGGGAAAAGGTGAAGTGGACCTGGTCGGTAAGGACCCCTTGGATATTTACAAATTGGGGGTCGGTCTCGCCTTCGTGCCCGAAGACCGTTTCGGAATGGGCCTTGTAGGTTCCATGGACCTTACGGACAATGTGATGCTCAGAAGCTATAAGACCGGTAAATTCGGTTTTACGGACCGTAAAACCCCGAGAGCGCTGGCTCAAAAAATTGTAAATGATCTTGAGGTGGTCACGCCAAACCTCACAATTCCCCTGCGTCGGTTATCCGGCGGCAACGTGCAAAAGGTGCTGGTCGGCAGGGAGATAGCCTCTTCTCCGTCGCTTCTCATGTCCGCCTATGCGGTGCGCGGCCTTGACATCAATACCTCCTACACCATTTACGGACTTTTAAACGAGCAGAAAGCCAATGGCGCGGCCGTGGTGTATGTTGGTGAGGATCTTGATGTACTGCTCGAGTTGTGCGACCGCATTATGGTTCTTTGCGCAGGCAAGGTGAGCGGCATTGTGGATGGCCGTACGGCCAAAAAGGAAGATGTGGGTCTTATGATGACGCATCTTAGCGAGGAGGCGGAGGCATGAAAAAAGAACACCATTCGGAGCCCATTGTGCGCATTTCCAAGCGGGGCGTTGCCTTGCCTTTTTGGAAATCCGTAAGTATTCGCGGTCTGGCGCTCATTTCGGCGCTTGTTATATGCGCTATCATCATCTACGGTGTAGTGAAGATGAACCCTTTGACGGTTTACGGTGCCATGTTTGAAGGTGCTTTCGGCACAGACAAGCGCATGTGGGTCAGCATCCGCGATATGATGATGCTTTTGTGTGTTGCAATAGGCCTTGCACCCGCATTTAAGATGCGCTTTTGGAACATCGGTGCAGAGGGTCAGATACTCATGGGCGGCATCGTATCCGCCGCCTGCATGATCAATTTGAGCCAATACATGACAACTCTCCCTATGATGCTGTTGATGCTTGCATTAAGCATCGTGGCGGGCGGCATTTGGGGCGTCATCCCCGGCTTTTTTAAGGCGAAGTGGAATACCAACGAGACACTCTTCACCTTGATGATGAACTATGTTGCCATCCAAATCACGGCGTTTTTTGTGGCACTGTGGGAAAATCCCATCGGTTCCAACACCGTGGGTGTTATCAATTCTAAAACCAAGATTGGATGGTTTCCGGAAGTTTTCGGGCAGGACTACGCACTGAATGTGATTTTAGTTATGGCCTTGGCGATAGGCATGTATGTTTACCTGCGCTACAGCAAGCAGGGCTACGAGATCGCCGTCGTAGGCGAGAGCGAGAACACCGCCCGTTATGCGGCCATCAATGTGCCTAAAGTCATTACACGCACCATGTTCATTTCAGGTGCCCTGTGCGGCATCGCGGGCTTTGTGGCCGTATCCGGTGCAAGCCATACCATATCCACCAGCACAGCCGGTGGACGAGGTTTTACAGCCATCATCGTATGTTGGCTCGCCAAGTTCAACCCCTTCGTGATGCTTCTTATATCGGCGCTTCTGATATTCATGGACAAAGGCGCTATCGAGATTGCCTCGCGCTACAACCTCAACAACCACGTTTCCGCAATGCTGACGGGCATCATCCTGTTCTTCATCTTGGGGAGCGAGTTCTTTGTTAACTATCAGGTAAGCTTCCGAAGCGGCAAACACAAGGAGGTACAGGCATGAACCAGATTATATCCCTTTTTCAAGCCGGCATCATGTTCGGAACCGTGATTCTCTTCGGGGCCACGGGCGAAATATTGACGGAAAAGTCCGGCAACCTCAACCTGGGCGTGCCCGGTATCATGTACATGGGCGGTATCGCGGGTTTGAT
>JAEZLG010000021.1 GCA_023435855.1 Bacillota bacterium
AAGGCGCTATGCTGCGCTATGTGCTCGAAATCTTCGCGCAACACGCGCACATCCTCAACGACTACAATTGGGTTTACACGCCGCACATAGGTAGGGCTGAGCTTTGGAAAACTTCCGGACATCTTGATTTCTACCGGGATTCCATGTATCGCCCTATCGTGATCGATGACGAGGAATATTATCTCAGACCCATGAACTGCCCATTCCACATTGCTATCTACAAAAGCTCCATACGCTCCTACCGCGAGCTGCCTGTAAAATACGCGGAATATGGCACCGTTTACAGGTACGAACTTTCAGGAGTGCTCAACGGTATTACACGGGTGCGCGGTTTCACACAGGATGATGCACACATCATCTGCACGCCCGAGCAGGTCGAACAGGAGGTGAAAAACGCGCTTAAATTTTCGCTCTACATTTTGCGTTCGTTTGGGCTTACGCAGTTTATGCCATACATTTCAACAAAGCCAAGGACGAAATCCATCGGAGACGATAGCGATTGGGATATGGCGACAAATGTTTTGAAAAAAGCGGTCGAGTCTGCAGGTCTCGCGTACGAGATCGACGAGGGTGGTGGTGCGTTTTACGGGCCCAAGATAGATCTTAAGCTAAAAGACGCACTAAACCGGCAATGGCAGTGCAGTACCATCCAGTTCGACTTTATTTTGCCCGAGCGATTTCACATGTTTTATGTAGGTGCGGATGGGCAAAAACACACGCCCTATATGGTGCATCGAGCTCTTTTCGGCAGTCTGGAGCGCTTTATCGCGCTTTTGATTGAACATTATAAGGGCGATTTCCCATTTTGGTTCACGCCTGTCCAAATCGGCATCGTGCCGGTGCGCGAAAGCAACAATGCGTATGCTATACGTTTAAGCCGCGCATTGCGAGCTAAGGGCTTCCGCGTCGACATTAAATGCGACGATGAAAACATGCGTGCGAAAATCAAAAAATACCGACTCGATAAGGTACCCTATCTGCTTGTAGTCGGCGATGCGGAAGCCGAAGATAACACGTTTTCTGTTCGCGGCCGGCATGAGGGCGAGCTTGGGAAAATGGATATAGAAGCATTGTACGAATATTTAAAGCCGAAAGTCGAGCTCGGCGTGCCGAAATGCATTCTAGAAGACGATTAAGCAATAACGTACAGCGGAGCATTGTGCATTGCACAATGCTCCGCTTATTGACAACTCAGGTTATAGACTATATAAAAACTCGTCCGGATAAGCTTTCCATTCCGGGTTCTAACTTATTCTTCCGTTGTGTCCCTATGCGACATTTTATAGGAAAGGCAAATTATGCTGTCGCTCATGTGTACATGCTCGACGGGCACGTTAGCCACCACGTCGATAGGCGCGAAATTCCAGATGCCGCCAATGCCCGCTTTTGCCATGCGGTCCGCAATCTCCTGCGCAGCACTTCGCCGTGCGGCGATTACGCCGATATCTATGCTGTTCTCACGGATGTAGGTATCGAGCTGATCGATGTTTAGCACAGGCTTCCCGTTCACCTCGGTACCAACGAGTTCTTTATTATTATCGAACAGCGCCGTCACGATGAAGCCGTCTTTTTCAAAGCCCTCAAAATGAGCGAGTGCCTGCCCTATGTTACCGGCACCTACGATGATAACGCGATAACGGCCGTTGAGCGAGAGTATACTCTTGATTTCATGCAGCAGCGTATCGACACGGTAGCCGTAGCCCTGCTGCCCAAAGCCGCCAAAGCAGTTAAAATCCTGGCGCACTTGCGATGCATTCAGGCGCATTCGCTGCGCGAGGTTTCCTGAGGATATACGCTCTGTTCCGCTCGCCTTGAGCTGTAAGAGTTCTCGATAATAGCGCGGGAGTCTGCGGATGACCGCTTCGGATACGTATTCAGTCTGCATGGTGAACCTCCTATTACGTTGTACTTGAAATATTTAAACTACCGGCCGGAATAGATTTCCCATTTCGGTTTTTTCCCACTCGCCGCTGACACCGCAATGTGCCGCGCCGAGCTCCACGTGCAGCATAGCAATACCGCAATCGAGCCTTGAAAAGCCAAAATTATCGTTTGTACGATACACACCAACGCCTTTTTCATCCGCCGAAAATTCCCAGGGCTGCGCGTTCCTTGCGGAGGGTGCAAGCCTTGCGCATTCAATCGCGCGCTGCTGCCACTCAGGAAGATTGATAAGTTCCTCCCGCGACATGCCCGTAAGCTTATCGAGACCTTTGCGCGGACGGCCAACGTATTTTTCGGCCGTTACCCCAAACGCCATAACGATGGCAAGCTTTTCCCCTTCTTCAAGCGTAAGCTCCTTGAGCGCGGCACGCTTAAATTGCGGAAACCCAAGCCAGCAGGTTCCAATGCCCATTGCGGCACATTCAAGCGCAAACGTTTCACCCAAGTACCCTACCGTTTCAGGCTCGGCACCGTTTGAAACGATGGCTGCCAGGCAGTCCGTGCCGGCAATGCGCCCGTAGTTAAAAAGCGAGCGGGAAAAGAAGGCTTCGTTGCGTAATAGGGTGATGCGCACGCCTCGTGCACTCAGCAGCTCCGCGGCTTCCCAAAGGGCTTTCATGTCTTCCTCAGAAGGTGCTCCTTCATACTTGCGCACCGAAAACCGCTGCCCTACCGCGTTATACCAGCGTTCCATGTTCCTTTCCAATTGATCCCCCAGCATCCGGCGCGTTTCTCAAAGCATTTTTCTCAAATACGCACCTGTATAGCTTTTTTCGTTTCGTGCGAGCTCCTCGGGCGTGCCGCAGCCTATCAAAGTACCGCCTTGGTCGCCTCCCTCAGGCCCTAAGTCTATTATATAATCCGCAGTCTTGATTACGTCAAGATTATGTTCGATAACAAGTACCGAACTTCCTCCTTCTACAAGCCTTAAGAGAATCTGTAAAAGTCGTTCAACATCCGCTATATGAAGGCCTGTGGTGGGCTCATCGAGCACATAAAGCGTTTTCCCTGTGTCGCGTCGGCTAAGCTCCGTGGCTAGCTTCACGCGCTGTGCCTCGCCTCCTGAAAGCGTCGTGGATGGCTGTCCGAGCCGTACATAACCTAAGCCCACGTCGTTGAGCGTTTCGAGCTTTCGCGCAATGCGTGGGAGAGGCTCAAAAAATCTAAATGCCTCTTCCACCGTCATATCAAGCACATCGGATATGGTTTTGCCTTTATAATGCACCTCCAACGTTTCACGGTTGTAACGTTTACCTTTACACACCTCACAGGGTACATACACATCGGGAAGGAAATGCATCTCAATTTTTATGATACCGTCACCCTTACAGGTTTCACAGCGTCCGCCTTTGGTGTTGAAGCTGAAACGCCCGTTGTTGTAGCCTCGAACCTTAGCTTCAGGCGTCATGGCGAACACCTCGCGGATGAGGTCGAAAACCCCCGTGTAGGTGGCGGGATTGCTTCGCGGTGTGCGCCCGATAGGCGATTGGTCGATATCGATAATTTTATCGAGATATTGGATGCCGTCTATGCTGTCGTAGGTGTTTCCTACGCGCACCTTGGCGCGGTTGAGGTCGCGCAGAAGCGTTTTTCTGACGATTTCGTTGACAAGGCTCGATTTGCCGCTGCCCGAAACACCCGTGACGCAGGTAAATACACCTAAGGGTATCTTGACATCAATATTTTTTAAATTGTTGGCACGTGCGCCTCGCACTTTGAGCCAATGCTCGGGTTTGCGTCTGTTTTTGGGTACGGTAATGGATCGCTTGCCGCTTAAAAACTGACCTGTAACGGAACTTTCAACAAGCATGACCTCCTCAAGCGTACCTTGCGCCACAAGCTCACCGCCATGCTCTCCCGCCCCAGGGCCTATATCTACCAAATAATCCGCCTCGCGGATGGTTTCCTCGTCGTGTTCCACCACCACAAGCGTATTGCCGAGGTCGCGCATGTTTTTAAGCGTCCTTAAAAGCTTCGCGTTGTCGCGCTGGTGAAGGCCTATGCTCGGCTCGTCGAGGATGTACAGTACCCCCACGAGGCCGGAGCCGATTTGCGTAGCTAGCCTTATGCGCTGTGCTTCCCCGCCCGAAAGCGTATTGGCAGCGCGAGAAAGCGTAAGGTAGTTGAGCCCTACGTCCTCCAAAAAGCCAAGGCGGGAGTTGAGCTCCTTCATAATCTGCGAGGCGATGATGCTTTCGTTTTCGGAAAGCGTGAGCGAATTCAAAAACTCCCGTGACCTCGATACCGTCATATCGCTCAAATCCGCAATGGAAACCCCGCCCACCGTTACAGCCAAGCTTTCTTTTTTGAGGCGCTTGCCGCCGCAATCCGGGCACGGGATAGACGACATATAGCTTTCAAGATCCTGTTTGGATGCATCAGACTGCGTCTCGCGATAACGGCGTTCCATATTGTTGATAACGCCCTCAAACGGCGCGTCAAACGTTCCGGAGCCGAACTCGCGATTGTAGGCGATGTGCAGTTTGTCGCTGCCCGTGCCGTAAAGGAGCACGCGCTTTGCCGTATCGCTCAGCTCGCGCCACGGCGTTGTGACCGAAAAATCATAGCGCTCTGCGAGCGCGTTGAAGTACATAGAAGCGATAGTATCCTTAGAATCGCTCTGCCAGCCCGTTACGGAAATGGCCCCCTGCGCAAGGGAGAGCGACTGGTTTGGGATGATGATGCTCTCGTCCATCTTGAGCATCATACCTAATCCCATGCAGGTGGGGCATGCTCCGAAGGGGTTGTTGAACGAGAACATGCGGGGCGTAAGTTCCTCCATGCTCATGCCGTGCTCGGGGCAGGCGTAATTCTGCGAAAATGTCAACTCCTCTTGAGAATTGACGTCGATTTTCACAAGCCCTTCGCCGAACGCAAACGCTGTTTCAAGTGAGTCGTTTAGGCGGCTTTCAAAACCGTCGCGGATCACGAGCCTGTCCACAATCACGTCTACGGTATGCTTATACTTTTTATCGAGCGCAGGCACCTCGTTGATATCGTAGATTACACCGTCCACGCGCACACGGACATAGCCCTCTTTGCGTATCTGCTCGAGAAGCTTTTGGTGCTCTCCCTTTCTCGCGCGCACGGCAGGTGCTATCACCTGTATGCGCGTACCTTCGCCGAGCGCTTTTATCTGATCGACAACCTGGTCCACACTCTGGCGCGCAATCATGCGGCCGCATTCGGGACAATGCGGTATTCCCATGCGCGCATACATGAGCCTAAAATAATCATGCACCTCCGTGACCGTACCCACCGTTGAGCGCGGGTTGTTAGAGGTGCTTTTCTGATCGATGGAAATGGCGGGCGAAAGCCCTTCGATATAATCCACATCGGGCTTTTCCATCTGCCCCAAAAACATGCGGGCATAGGAAGAAAGCGATTCGACATACCGCCTTTGCCCTTCGGCATAGATGGTATCAAACGCCAACGACGACTTACCGGAGCCCGAAAGCCCTGAGAATACGATAAGCTTGTTGCGCGGCAGCGTAAGATCGATGTTCTTAAGGTTGTGCTCGCGCGCGCCTTTTATGGTGATGCAGTCCTTCATATTGTGTTGTTTACTCCAAAATATCTCACGCGATGTGTTCGCGTAAATTGATTATTTCGCATTGTCGGGAAGTGACAGGACACTCAAACCAAGTATCCCATTTTAATTTTATTGTCCAGTTCCCATAAGGCGACTTTATTACTGTCGTATTTAAGTCTTTGCTTGGCTGTTGCATAGTCTACCCATTCATATGCTGCATGTTCTTCGGAAAGCTTCAACTCTGCATTGGCCACAAAAACCGCAAACGAATATTCCGGGATTACAAGGCATTTCTTCTCCCACAATTCTCCGTACTCCTTAAAGTATTCTGTTGAAATACTGCAATTGGTTTCTAATGCAGCATAAGCATTGTCGGGTAAAATTCCGGCTTCTTCGAACGCTTCACGCTTTGCGGATTGCATCGGTATTTCCCCGTCCTCACCACCGCCGGCTACAAATTGCCAAATCGCCATATCGGATCTTTGAAACACAGCATATTTGATTGCTTTATCCTGAATCATGTACGGTATAACCAATACCTGATATTTAGCTCTTGCCACACTTGCTCCTTCTCGTCTAATCCATAGCTAAAGCTTTCATCCGCAATCATTTATTTTCTCGTTCTTCCCCTTGCGGGTTTACGGCTTCCCGGCATACCGGGAGCAATGCGTTTGGCGGTGCCTTTTTCACTCTCGCCCGTGAGCGCAAGAAGCTCGTCACGGAACTTTGCCGCGGCTTCGAACTCGAGTTCTGCAGCTGCGGCGCGCATCTGCGTGCGCAGTACCTCTATGCGCTCCTGCCTTGCCTCATCGCTCATAGCTCCGGCGTCCGCCTTGTTTTTAGCGCTGATCTCAAGTATGTTGTGCACGGCTTTTTGCACACTTCTCGGCGTTATGCCGTGCTCTTTATTAAACGCCATCTGCTTTTCGCGGCGGCGGTTGGTTTCCTGTATGGCGACATGCATGGAGTTGGTTACCTCGTCCGCGTACATGATGACATAGCCTTCCACGTTTCGCGCCGCACGGCCAATGGTCTGCACGAGCGAAGTTGAGGAGCGCAAGAATCCTTCTTTATCCGCATCGAGTATAGCCACAAGCCCCACCTCCGGAAGGTCGAGCCCTTCGCGCAAAAGGTTTATGCCTACAAGAACATCAAACTCGCCTAAGCGCAGGTCGCGTATAATTTCCATACGCTCGATGGTCTCGATATCGGAATGCATATAGCGCACCTTAATACCCATGCCGTCGAGATATTCTGTTAACGTTTCCGCCATGCGCTTTGTGAGCGTTGTCACAAGCGTGCGCATACCCTTTGCCGCAACAGTTTTTATTTCCCCCAAAAGATCATCCACCTGCCCCTTCACGGGGTGGATGTTGATTATAGGATCTACAAGCCCTGTGGGGCGAATAATCTGCTCAGCCACCTGCGACGCGAGCCCAAGCTCATAGTCGCCCGGTGTGGCGCTGACGCAGATAAGTTGGTTGAAGCGTTTGGTGAACTCTTCAAACTTCAAAGGCCGGTTATCGTACGCGCTCGGCAAGCGGAAGCCGTATTCTACAAGGCTATTCTTGCGCGAGAAATCACCGTGATACATGCCGCGTATCTGCGGCAGTGTCACGTGCGATTCGTCGATGATCATCAAAAAGTCTTTCGGAAAATAATCAAGCAGTGTAAACGGCGGCGAGCCGGGAGAGCGGCCATCGAAATAGCGTGAGTAGTTTTCTATACCCATGCAATAGCCGATTTCGCGCATCATCTCCATATCGTAGGTGGTGCGCTGTTCTATACGTTGTGCCTCTATGAGCTTGTCCGCATCCTTAAATTCCCGTACGCGATTGTGCATGTCGCGCTCGATGTCATCAAAAGCGCTCACGAGCTTTTCACGGCCTGTAGCATAGTGCGACGCCGGGAATATAGCCACATGCGAGCGGGTCAAAAGAATTTCGCCGGTGACAATGTTAATCTCGCTGATGCGCTCAATCTCATCGCCGAAAAATTCTATGCGGAGCGCCTTTTCCGACCAATTCATGGGGAAAATCTCGAGTACATCGCCCTTGGCGCGAAACGTGCCTCGAGAAAAGTCCATCTCATTGCGCTGGTACTGAATGTCCACGAGCTTTTTCATAACCGTGTCGCGCTCGATGGTCATACCCTTGCGGAGCGAAATGCTGAGCCTTAGGTATTCCTCCGGATCGCCCAGCGCATAGATGCACGACACCGACGCCACGATGATGACATCCCGCCGCTCGTTGAGCGCACAAGTAGCACTGTGGCGAAGCTTATCGATTTCGTCGTTGATGGTGGCTGCCTTTTCGATGTATGTATCTGACGAAGCGATGTATGCCTCCGGCTGGTAATAGTCGTAATACGAAACAAAATACTCCACCGCGCTGTCGGGGAAAAACTCCTTGAACTCCGCGCATAGCTGTGCTGCGAGCGTTTTGTTATGCGCAATCACAAGCGTGGGACGCTGCACACGCTCGATGACTTTTGCCATTGTGAAGGTTTTGCCGCTGCCGGTAACACCCAACAGCACTTGTAAGCGGTCGCCATTAAGAACGCCCGCTGCAAGCTTATCTATGGCCTCGGGCTGGTCGCCCTGCGGCTCAAACGGAGATACAACCTTAAACTCGTTCATAAACCTCAGATTTCAAAATCGACCGAAACGGAATCCGTGAGGACGGTATGGATATACCCCTTCACCTTCACATGCTCGGGATGGTGTTGGTATTCTTCAAGACCTATTTTATCATCGAACTCGGCAACGAGTCCGAGGTGATAGGAACGATGACTTCCGATAAAGTCCGCACCTGCTTGCATGGAGCGAAGCGAGGGTACCTTACCGACTAAACCCATGAGCATCTGTGCAATTTTTTCCGCCTCGGCCTTGTCGGTGTATTTATGGCATACGATATGCTTTACCATCGTGTTTCTCCTTAAATCTTTCGCTATGCATTACCTTACTTACCTTACCGATTATACCACAGTCTGTTTAAATTACAAAGAAAAGGTGAACAAATGAGCGAACTTTTTTTGGTACCTTTTCCAGTCATTTATAATTGCGACAGATGAAAATAAAATGATACCATATACATATACAATTTTGTACCGTTAACCACCATAAGGTAAGCGGAGTTGAACTCTTATCTTATAACGAAAGGATGATTCCCATGAGAACCGCCGCCTTCATTTTCTGTGCAGGCATCATACCGCTCGTGCCACTCATCGGTGTGGGTATCTATAAACGCCGCAAAGACAAAATCCGTCGCAACGTGTGTTACGGTCTATTTGGCTTGCAGCTTCTGTTGAGCATACAGTATATCGTTGTGTGGCTGCGGGACTACGTGTAAAAAACTTATCGTTTACTGCCTGCATACGAGCGAATATAACCCACTTATCTTTAATGCCTGAATCCGGATTCTTCCGGATTTTTCATTTGCAGTAACGAGCAGTATGATCATACTGCTTGTTGACGATTGTGAAATGTCGGATTAAGTATTACAATTTAAATAGAAATCTGACAGGAGACACAGTATGGAACTGCCCCGTGAAACTATGCAATATATCGAAAACCATTTTGAGGAAACAATCGAACTTATAAAAACCCTCGCCAAGATCCCCGCCCCTTCTAACCATGAGGAGAAAAGGGCGGCATTTTGCCGAGACTGGCTTTTAAAACAAGGCGCAAAGGGCGTTTACATCGATGAAGCGCTCAACGTCATCTATCCCGTAAATTGCACGTTAGATAATGCGCTTGTTGTGTTTATGGCGCACAGCGACGTAGTGTTCCCGGATACCGAAGAATTACCGCTTACACAAAGAGACGGGCGAATTTACTGCCCAGGTGTGGGTGACGATACGGCGAATGCGGCAGTGCTTATGATGGCAGCTAAATATATAACTGAAAAAGGTTTGTCCCCGAAAAGCGGCGGTATGCTTTTTGTGATAAACTCCGGTGAAGAGGGGCTCGGGAACCTCAAGGGCTGCCGCCGGATTATGCGCGATTATGGGAGCAGAATAAAATCGTTTGTTTCTCTTGACGGTTTTAACTGCGAGATTATAAACACCGCGGTTGGTTCTAAACGTTACCGCATAGAGATGCTTACAGAGGGAGGGCACTCTTACAGCAAATTCGGCAACCGAAATGCCATTTTCTACCTTGCTTCCCTCATTGAGACCCTCTATACGATAAAAGTACCGGAAGTTGGCAAAACCACATATAATGTAGGTTTAATAAAAGGCGGAACCTCTGTAAATACCAT
>JAEZLG010000137.1 GCA_023435855.1 Bacillota bacterium
GACTATGTGACCGACCTTAAGACCACAAGAAGCGACGGTACAGAGCTTTTCTTCGCGCGCTCCATGCTCTTAAACGCCGCGCGAGCGGCGGGTGTCGACGCCATCGATACCGTATTTTCCGATGTCAACAATGAGGAGGGCTTTATCGCGGAGGCGACGCTTATCAAAAAGCTCGGGTTCGACGGCAAAAGCGTCATCAATCCGCGCCAGATACCGCCCCTACACGCGGTATTCATGCCCTCGGAGAAGGACCTTGAGAAGGCGCATGCCATTATACAGGCACTCGAGGATGCAAAAAGGCGCGGCAGCGGGGTGGCGAGCCTCAACGGCAAAATGATTGATAAGCCCGTTGCCATTCGCGCGCAGCACATGATAGAGCTTGCGGAGGCGGGGAATCTCGTTCCCGTCGAGGAGGTATAACCATGGATATTAAAAGCATTCCGCATTTTAGCGAAATACCCGCGCTAAACGGTGCATTTGTAGGCGCTAAGCAAAAGTATACGGATACGTTCCGTGCGCGCATGTACGAACAGAATAAGGTTGTAGCAAGCATCGAGGAGGCTGTACGCCTCACGGGGCTTAAAGACGGTATGACGGTTTCCTTCCATCATCATTTCAGAAACGGTGACTATATCGTGAACATGGTGATGGATGTGCTTGCGAACATGGGCTTAAAAAATCTCACGCTTGCAGCAAGCTCTCTAACCGACATCCACGCGCCGCTGATTGAGCACATCAAAAACGGCGTAATCAACCATATCGAAACAAGCGGCCTAAGGGGTAAACTCGCGGAGGAAGTATCGCGCGGGCTAATGGATTTCCCTGTGATTTTCCGCTCCCACGGCGGCCGTGCTGCAGCCATCGAATCGGGTGCGCTGCACATCGACGTGGCGTTTTTAGGTGCACCCTCCTGCGACCCCTACGGCAATGCCAACGGCTACAACCGCGATGAGGAAAACGTCTCTTGCTGCGGCAGCCTCGGTTATGCCAAGCTCGATGCACTTTACGCAGACAAATGCGTTATCATTACCGACCACCTCGTGCCATTTCCCAACGCACCTTTCGGCATACCCGAATCGAATGTCGATTACATCGTTAAAGTGGAATCCGTAGGTGACCCGAAGGGCATCATGAGCGGTGCTACGCGTTTCACCAAAAACCCCAAGGAGCTTTTGATTGCCAAAACAGCTGCGGATGTGATCGAGGTAAGCGGCTATTTTTACGACGGTTTCTCCATGCAGATGGGAAGCGGAGGCGCAAGCTTGGCGACCGCGCGCTTTTTGCGTGAAAAGATGCTTCGTCGGGGCTTTAAAGCGCGGTTTGCCTTGGGAGGCATTACAGGGCAGATCGTTGAAATGCACGAGGAAGGGCTTATCGATAAAATACTCGATGTGCAGTCGTTTGATCTTATCGCGGCAAACTCCCTCAAAAACAACCGCTTCCACCAGCAGATTGATGCTTCCTTCTATGCGAGCTATTTAAACCGCGGCGCGGCCGTGGATCAGCTCGATTTTGTTGTGCTGTCAGCCCTCGAGGTGGACGTTGATTTCAACGTGAATGTGCTCACCGGAAGCGACGGTGTTATAAGAGGTGCCATCGGCGGCCACCCCGACACGGCGGCAGGCGCGAGCCTTTCTATCGTGGTAGCGCCGCTCACGCGCGGGCGCATTCCTTCTGTTGTACGGCGCGTAAACACCATTGTTACCCCGGGCGAAACAGTGGATGTGCTCGTTACAGACCAGGGCGTGGCGGTCAATCCAAAGCGGCCTGATATTGCCGAAAAACTCAAGGCGGCCGGGATTCCCGTCTTCACAATCGAGCAGCTGCGCGAGCGAGGCGAGCGCATCGTAGGCATTCCCGATCCCATCGAATACGAAGACAGGACTGTCGGCGTTGTGATGTTCCGCGACAATACCGTGATTGACCTAATCAAAAAGGTAAAGAATGTTTGAGATGGAAATCGGCGCGCCTCTCAAGGAGGCGCGCCTTTTACAAGTGAAGGAATTTTTAGCTTGCCGTGGCCTAACTATGGAGGATGAGCCGGAGTATACCGTTGTTTTAAAAGACAGCTCCGGTTGTATCGCCGCCACGGGCTCAATTTCCGGTGCGGTTGTGAAGTATGTGGCGGTCGCAGACGAGGCTTTAGGCGAAGGGGCATGTGCGAGAGTTCTGAGCGAGCTTGTTTCACACGCCTATCGTGACGGCAATACGCATCTTTTTCTGTTCACGAAGCCCGAAAACGAGCGGATGTTTACCTCGCTCGGGTTTTATGAGATGGCAAGTACAAAAGATGCCCTCATGATGGAAAATAAAAAGAACGGGCTTTCCCGCTTTCTTTCTGAGCTTGATCACGGCGAACTTATGAACGCCGGAGCTGTGGTGGTGAATTGCAACCCCCTGACAAACGGGCATATGTACCTTATGGAAACGGCATTAAGCTTATGCTCGGAGCTCCATGTGTTTGTTGTATCGGAGGATCGCTCGGAATTCTCAAGCGATGTTCGCTACGACCTTGTGAAGCGAGGCACGGAGCATTTAAAAAATCTCTATGTGCATCAAGGCGGTCGCTACATCGTTTCCTCCGCTACGTTTCCCGCGTATTTTTTGAAGGATAAAAACCGCACGGAAGACATAAAAGCCGATCTTGACATAACACTCTTCGGTATGCGCGTCGCACCCGCGCTTACAATTAAAACGCGCTTTGTGGGTACGGAGCCTTATTGCACGGTGACAAACGCCTATAACATGCGTATGAAGGCGTTGTTGCCCGCATGGGGCGTACATGTTTTAGAGATTGAAAGAAAGGATGGTATAAGCGCAAGTGAAATCCGCCGCTTGATGCATGCGGGAAAACTAGATGAAATAAAGTCGCTTGTGCCTCAGGTTACCTATGACTATATCGTTAGTCACACTTGATACCATGCTCGATGCGCGGGAAAAGCGCGCTAATCGGCAGCTTGAAATCATCAAACAATACAAAAGCCCTCTTGTTTGCCTCACTATGAACATCGCAGGTGAAGCAAAGCGCTCGGGGCTTATTGACTTTGCATTTTACGAGGGCATGCGCCGAGTGATGAGCATGGGTGCGCCTGTTTTTTATGAGATTGTACGTGCACCTTCGGGTATGGAAGGCTACTTTGTGTTTTCTGAGCAAGCGGAAAAGTTAAAGAACTTGTGCATTGCGGCGGAGGATTGTGACGAGGTTGGCAGGCTTTTTGACATGGATGTATTAAGAACCGACGGCAAAAAGCTTTCGCGGCACGACTCGCGCCGCTGCCTTCTTTGTGATTTTGATGCCGCTTCGTGTGCGAGGAGCAGAGCGCACGGCCTTGATGCGGTTATAGAACGCACAAACGCCATACTCCTTGCATTTGCTGCGAGCGTGCATGCCAATGCTGCAAAAAATGCGCTTTTAAGCGAGGTGCGGACAACGCCTAAGCCCGGGCTTGTGGATCAAAACAACTGCGGCGCACACAACGATATGACTATAATGACATTCGAGCAAAGCGCGAACGCACTGTTGCCTTATTTTAAGGCTGCCTTCGAGATAGGTGCGGAGGAGGGGGTGCCCTGCCAAAAGACGATGGCAAGGCTTCGCAAGCGCGGCATATTGGCAGAAAAGGAAATGTATCTGGCCTCGGGAGGCGTTAATACCCACAAGGGTGCGATCTACACGCTGGGGATTTTACTTGCAGGCCGCGGCATGGCGCTTTCTCAGGGCGGCGATTTCTTTGAGCATGCATCGGCTCTCACAAGATGCGACCTAAGTGAGGCATACCGCCTGGCGAAAGATAATCCGCTCACGCATGGTGACCATGCGTATATGCGCTATGGTGTAAGGGGAATACGCGGTGAGGCGGAAGACGGCTTTCCCGCAGCACGCAGAGCACACGCGCAGCTTAAGTATTATGAAGCGTGCGGGTATTCAAAAAATGATGCGGGTGTTTTAACTCTAATAAGGATATTAAGCGAACTGCAGGATACAAACCTTTTACACCGCGGCGGACTGGTGGGACTAAATTATGCGCAGCACCGCGCTTACGAGGTGAACACGCTCCCGGAAAAGGAACGTATAGAGGCAGTGCGAGAACTGGATGAGGATTTTATACAACGAAACTTAAGCCCGGGCGGCTGCGCAGACGTTCTCGCAACAGGGTATTTTCTCCGCGAGATAGATCATATGGAGTTTACACAATAGGTATAATCCGGAAAGCGTAAATTGTTTTACTTCCAAGCATTCAGCCACTTTTTCGAACGGTAACGCCACAGCGAAATAAGGCCTCGCACCACAAGGTCCGATACCATGGCAATCCACACGCTCATAAGCCCTAGATTCGTCGTTGCAAGTAAAATTGCCGCAATGCTCAGGCGAACAACCCACATGCCTATGATGCTGATGTAAAACGGCCATTTCGTGTCGCCTGCACCGCGAAGCACGCCGGTTATGACCATGCCGAGCGCCACAAACGGCTGCGCGAATGCCTCCACACGGAGCACGGAACCGCCAAGGACCACGACCTCCTTATCGGGCGTGAACAGCGATACCAAAAATTCCGAACCGAAGTATAAGAAAACGCCCATAATGGTGAGGAACAAGAATCCGCCCCATGTGCAGTATTTGGCATATCGCTCTGCAAGCGGTTTTTTATTGGCACCGAGTGACTGCGAAATAAGCGTTGTTGCAGCTGCGGAAAACCCGTAGGCGGGCATGTAGCTGACAGCCTCTGCCGTGATGGCAAGGTAGTGTGCCGCGAGCGGCACTGTACCAAGACCTGTCACCAT
>JAEZLG010000036.1 GCA_023435855.1 Bacillota bacterium
ATGGTATGGAGCTGGGGGAACTGAAACGGAAATTCACCGAGCTTTATGGGGGAGAGGTTGAGGATGCGCGGTTGTTTTTATCGCCGGCACGGATTAACCTCATTGGAGAGCATATCGATTATAACGGCGGTTTTGTGTTTCCCGCGGCTATCGAACTTCGTTCGGCTTGCGCTGTGCGTGTGAGATCGGACGGGGAAATTCACCTCGCATCCACCTCCTGCTCCCACCGCGTGCACGCGAACACGGAAAACCTCAAGGGCTATGCCAAGATCCCCTGGGGTAATTACCAAATGGGCGTGCTTTCTGTTATGAAGGATATGGGCTACGCTGTATACGGCATGGACATGCTTTTTGATGAAACCGTGCCGCACGGCGGCGGGCTTTCGGCCTCCGCTGCGATTGAGCTTACTACAGCCATCGCGGTTGCCACCGTATCGAGCGAGCGAAAAGGGACCAAGATCGATAAAGTCGAGCTTGCCATCATCGGGCAAAGGGCCGAAAACGAATATGTGGGCATGAACTGCGGCATCATGGATCAATTTGCATCCGCCATGGGAAAGCGCGGTCACGCTATGCTGCTAGATTGCGCGAAGCTCACGAGCCGCTATGCTCGCGTGGACCTTCAGATACATAAGTTAAAGCTTATTATCATGAACACCAACAAGCCCCATTCGCTTATTACAAGCGCCTACAACGTGCGGCGCGCGGAATGCGAGGAAGCGCTTTCGGATTTAAAAAAAGCCCTCCCTATCGAGCATATATGCGATTTAGGAGAAGCGGAATTTGAAGCGAATAAATCCTTAATCAAGCGCGATGTGTGCGCCCGCCGCGCTAAGCACGCCGTATATGAAAACCAAAGGACGCTTCGGGCGTTTGATGCCCTCAACGAAGGCGACCTTGTGCTTTTCGGTAAGCTCTTGATAGATTCACATACATCACTTCGACACCTCTACGAGGTAACGGGTGTGGAGCTCGACGCCATTGTGGATGCGGCGCTCACACAAAACTCGTGCATCGGCGCACGTATGATGGGCGGTGGCTTTGGCGGCTGCGCGCTCGCGCTTATTCAAGAAGGTTTTGAAGAAGCGTTCAAAAATGCTGTTGCAGAGCGTTACGAAAAAGCGACAGGCTATGTACCTGCCTTCTATGAAACCGGCATCGACGATGGGGCGAGAGAGGTTTTGGGGGTTTAGGATGTGAAAACAACCCCGCCAAATGGGCGGAGGATAAATATTACGTCGGATAGATGAAGGGTAAGAGATGAACAGCAAAGTATTTAACAATATAATTGCCGATTACGAATTTGCCCGACCCGGTTATCCCGTAACCCTGTTTGAGGACGTACTAGAATTTGCGAAACTATCCCACGACGCACGGCTTCTCGAGATCGGCGCAGGTCCCGGGCAGGCAACCGATTATTTTGTAAAACACGGATTCTCAGTAACTTCCCTTGAAATCGGGGAAGATCAGGTGAATTTCCTTCGGGCGAAATACGAATCCTTCCCGAATTTTCAGGCGGTTTTATCTTCGTTTGAAGAATGCGTTGCCCCGGAGGGCAGTTTCGAGCTCGTATTCTCCGCCACCGCCTTTCATTGGATCGACCCGGGCTTCGGTATCCCCAAAGCTTTCAGGCTCCTCAAAAAAGGAGGCACGATTGCGCTTTTTTGGCATCTGGAATCCGTCGTTTCACAAGAGACCGAGCTTCAAAACGAACTGTCTCGTATTTTTCAACGGTATGCGCCTGAGCTTGATGATTACATTTCCCCTCAAGAGGGTGAGAGGCTCCATTTAAAACGTATAGCGCAGATGGGCACAGACGGTCTGTTTGGACCGGTGGTAACTAAAACCTATCGTTGGGTGGAGGAATACACAACCGAGCGGTATATACGGCTTCTCAATTCGTATTCGGACATGCATGAAATCAGCGACGATAAGCGGAAGGCGATTTTTGATGATGTTGCCGCCTATTTCGCATCAAAAGGCGCGAGGATTGGGGTGCCGATGGAAGTTCGGCTCTACATGGCATCAAAATAAACTTACTTGGCATCCAAACGAATACGGCGGCACAATTTTGTGCCGCCGTGCAGTTTTATAAGCTTATTTTATCCCGAGGGTTGTGTACACCGAGTCGAGCGTAGTGCGGGCATGCTTTCGTGCAGCATCCGCGCCGTCTTTTAAGATGCGGGCGAGTTCCGCCTTGTCGTCCATATAGCGGCGGTAGGTTTCATACACGGGTGAAAGTGTCGCTATTACAGCGTCCGCAACGCCCGTTTTCAATTGGCCGTAGCCCTTGCCTGCAAAATCTGCCTCCGCCTCGGCAATGGTCTTATTCGTACAGACGGCGTAAATGGAAAGAAGGTTCGATACGCCGGGTTTGTTTTCTTCGTCGTAAACGATGGATGTATCGCTGTCGGTCACAGCGCGCTTGAACTTCTTTAAAATTACATCCGGATTGTCGAGCATGCTTATGAAGGCGTTTGGGTTGGGGTCGGACTTGCTCATTTTTTGGAGCGGGTCCTGCAGGCTCATCACCTTGCCGCCCTCTTTAAGGATATACGGCTCCGGCACTGCGAAAGTTTTGCCGTAGGCGTTGTTGAAGCGTATGGCGATGTCAC
Organism: Bacillota bacterium; assembly: GCA_023435855.1. Taxonomy (GTDB): domain Bacteria; phylum Bacillota; class Clostridia; order Christensenellales; family CAG-138; genus UBA7707. Next base: position 2,616 of record JAEZLG010000036.1, read on the forward strand.
GCGAGATTTCAAGGTGCTGCTTTTGATCCACGCCAACCGGTACAAGATTCGTATTGTATAAAAGAATATCCGCCGCCATCAAAACCGGGTAGGTGAAAAGGCCCGCATTGATATTTTCCGCATGTTTGGCGGATTTATCTTTAAATTGGGTCATGCGCGAAAGCTCACCCATATAGGTATTGCAATTAAGTACCCAGCTTAGCTCGGTGTGTTCGGATACATCGGACTGCACAAAAATAGGCGAGCGGCTCGGATTGATGCCGCATCCCAGTATAAGCGCCGCTACCTCTAATGTGCGTTCGCGCAAAACCTTGGGATCTTGCCGCACGGTTATCGCGTGGAGGTTTACAACGCAGTAATAGCATAACCTGTCGTCTCGTTGCAAAAGCGCCCAGTTGCGGAGCGCCCCCAAATAATTACCGAGCGTCGGGATGCCGGAAGGCTGTATTCCGCTGAAAATAACGGTTTTGCCGCTCATAAGCGCTCCTCTCTTTAACGGTCATATTTCGCCTTGTTTGCCGTGACCGTTCATGCAATTAAATGATTGGGAAAATACTGTTTCCCGCTTATTTTAGCCCATTGCCCGCAAGTTGGCAACCGCTTTTGAAAATGGTACAATAATCGTAGCATGGCAACTGTTTTGCTTTTCTGTTTAGTAAACT
>JAEZLG010000047.1 GCA_023435855.1 Bacillota bacterium
CATATACGGTGAGCTTTGCTTCGCCATCGCCTACATGAACACCGCGGTTGCCGCTAAGTGCACTTTCAAACCATTCCTCTTCGCCTACATCTGTACTGCTGCCAAAAACTGAAAGTACTTTACCGTCCGTGCCCGCCACACCGATCTCCTCAAAAGCGCTATTTTTGAAGAGCAGGCGAAAATATTCCTCTTTTGCTGTATCTATGCCGCCGTTTTGAGAAATCATATCGGCCGCGAGAAGTGCATCGCCCTCGAGCGCCGCCACCGCAGTGGTCACGCGGTCCACTCTGTTAGCTGCGACGAGCTCCATGTTGTAGGAAGACCGCTCCTCCACATTGTTGTTTGCGTAGTTAATAAAATCCTTTACGGCTAAAAAAATAAACAGAAGCACCAGAGCGATAGCAAGCGTATTCAAAATGAGCGCAAGCTTTTGCCGCTTAGACACGCCGATATCCCCCCTTCGGCTTACTGTTATATTTTGTTAATAAATTATACAATATTTGGCATGGTTTTCGCAAGGTTTGTTCGCGTATATTCCAAGCTTCATCATCAATGGCTTGACAAACCGATTTCGCGCGGTTATCGTAATCTATAGGAAATTATGTAAGGAGACGCGCAATGTTCCTGCAATTCTAAAAACAAAAAATCGAGCGTGGTATATTTGCTTGAAGTTTTTACTTTAACGTGCTTGTATACTTTCGTTCGCTACGGAAAATTGTAACGGCCGTACGCCGCGGGACAGTTTCCCGCGGCGCTTGTTTTTTTGGAGGAAAGCATGGCACAGATAAGCATATACAACTTAACATTTGCCTACGAAGGCAGCTTTGATAACATTTTCGATAATGCATCCATCCGCTTCGATACCGATTGGAAGCTCGGCTTCATCGGGCGCAACGGGCGCGGCAAGACCACACTTTTAAAGCTCCTTATGGGCCAATATGAATTTTGCGGGCAAATAAGCTCGCCTGTAGGTTTTTCCTATTTCCCGTTTGAGGTAAACGCCCCTCATCGCACAACGCTAAACGTGCTGCATGAACTATGTAAAGAGCTTGTTGCGTGGCGCATTGAGCGTGAGCTCATGCTTCTTGAAGTCGACCTGAGCGTGCTTGATAGGCCTTTTGAAACGCTTAGCATGGGCGAGCGCACCAAGGTGCTGCTTGCTGCGCTTTTTGAGAGGGAAAGCAATTTTCTTCTGATCGACGAACCCACGAACCACCTCGATATGCGTGGTCGCGCACTTCTTGCAAATTGGCTTAACACAAAAAAGGGTTTTTTGCTCGTTTCGCATGACAGAAATTTTCTGGACGGCTGCGTGGATCATGTATTGAGCATCAATAAGGCAAACATCGAAGTACAAAAAGGCAATTTTTCCACATGGCAGCACAATACCGCGCTTCGCGACAGCTTCGAGCTTACGCAAAACGAAACGCTAAAAAAGGATATTGACCGCCTTAACGAGGCAGCAAAGCGAACCGCACAGTGGTCCAATGTAGTGGAAAGAAGTAAGAAAAGCGCAGCCGACAGCGGCTACGTGGGCCACAAGGCAGCCAAGATGATGCAGCGATCTAAGGCAACGCAAAGCCGCATCGAGCGGGCAGTGGAGGAAAAGTCAAAGCTGTTAAAAAACATCGAACGCACCGACAGCCTTGCCGTACGGCCTGTACCCTACTGCAAAGATACGCTCCTCTACGCAAGAGAGCTCTCCTGCGCATACGAAAACAATGCGGTATTTCAAAATGTAAGCTTCACCGTTTCGCGCTCTGACAGGATTGCCATCCGCGGAAAAAACGGCAGCGGGAAGTCCAGCCTTATTAAGCTCATTTTAGGTGAGGACATTCCCTTCACGGGCGAGCTTCGTTTAGGAAGCGGCCTTATACTGTCCTATGTACCGCAGGATACAAGCTTTTTGACGGGTTCTCTCAAGGACTTTGCAAATAGAAGCCAAATAGACGAAAGCCTTTTTAAAGCTATTTTGAGAAAGCTTGATTTTTCGCGTGAACAGTTCGAAAAGGATATGCGCGATTTTTCGGCCGGTCAAAAAAAGAAAACGCTTATCGCAAAAAGTCTTTGCGATAAAGCGCACCTCTATGTTTGGGACGAACCTCTCAACTATGTGGATGTACTATCGCGTATTCAAATCGAGGATTTGCTTTTGGAACACAAGCCCACGATGCTCTTTGTGGAACACGACAGTGCATTTATGGATAACGTGGCGACGAAAGTGATTGATATGTAAACAGCAAAAGGCCGTTATTTCAACGGCCTTTTACTATATTCGTATAGTTTACTTTTCATTCATCTTTTTGCGTCTAAGCATCACTGCCATAAGCACGAGACCCGACAGCACGAACACTGCCAAAACGAGCACGGTTGGCTCGCCGCCTGTATTAGGAACGCCTGCAGTTCCGAGCGTCCAAGAGCCGCTAAAGGTAACGTTTTTATACGGCATCGCAAACGCACCGTTTACAACGGTTACATCCGTCGTCTTCCAGCCGCTGAATACATAGCCTGCAACTTGTGGTGCGGGTGCAACATTTGCGGTGGTGCCCACGTAGAAATAGCTGACGGCGGGTACAGCAGGCGCGCCGGCAGGGATAAAGTCAGCGTACATATAGTTTACGGCGTAGATAACGGCAAACGGGTTGGGTTCAGGATCGGGAGACTCGGGCGGCGTGTTATCAGCGGTCCAGTGACCGGTTATCTGTACATTTCCATGGGGCATAAAGAAATAGTAGTATGACTGTCCATCACCGCACCCTGTATGGACAGTTGCTCCACTTACTTCCCAGCCATTGAATGTATACCCCTCTAAGGTGGGTGGGGCTGCTAATGTAACGATATGGAGACAATGGTAGTTGTGTTCGTCCGGTAAGTCCGGTGCGTTATCCGGGACTGTGCCCGTATACGAATATGTAACCCTGTGTCTTATGCACTCGTCTTCTCCTTCTCCATCGTCCGCCAATGCCGTATTAAATACGCCCCCCGTTAAAAATAGGGCGCACACCAGGAAAAGGATAAAAGTTTTTTTGAAGATGCCGTTCATAGCCGCCTCCCATATAGAGTGAAATATGAGGGGAGATGTGGACATACTCCCCTCCTCCCTATAAATATGTGAGACCATGGGATGGTTATTCACCCCATCGACAGGCAACGGTGAAACCTCTTATATTTCGCTATTCTTTTTATTAAGCGGCCGATAACTTATTCCCCGGGAAATTATGACAGGTTTCTCATATCTATTTTTATATAAGAGAAGTGTTTAACCAAAGCAAAAAACCCCCGAGCAAATTGTGCTTTTGCACAAGGTACTCGGGGGTTTTAAACAGCTGAATCAGAAAGAAACAGGTTTCTCTTTGTTCTTCTTCCGTGCATCCTCTTCTTTGAGCATGGACGCCAAAACAAGAAGTTCTTTTCGCGAGGATACATTGAGTTTCATATAGATACGCTTGCTGTGGGTTTTGATGGTGTTGATGCTCAGATAAAGCTTTTTAGCAATCTCATCGGCGGTATAACCCTCGCAGTAAAGATCGAACACCGCACGCTCCGCTGCGGAAAGCGAGTCGATAGAGTCGGCAAATTCGCTCAGAAGTGCATAGCGGTCACCCTGACTCGTTTGCACTTGTGCTCCCGCGGTAATTTGCTCATTTTCTACTGCGTTACGCTCTTTGATTGAGCCTATAAGCTCGTCTATCTCGCGTATACCCGTTTTTTGCTCTGTGTCGTCCGCTGTGCGGAGGTTTTCAATAGATTGGTTAAGCGGCTTGGAGAATCTGCGGCTCATATAGAGCGAAGCAAATAGCGCAGTGACCATAAGCGTAACGAAAAGGACCGTAAAGCGGCCTGTATCGGCTCTTACAAGTTTTGTGAGCGTTTGCCGCGGCATCATGAGTGCAACCGAATAATGGTTTTCCGTTATAAAGGGTGAGTCCGAGGGATAGATGGAAAGCGGACGCACAAGGCCCGCGTAAGCATTCCCATGTCCGTCTTCCATGGAAACAAACCCGTTCGCATCGCTTTCAAGTTGATAAAGCGCTGCCGTTTCCATGCCGGTCGGTACTTCCACACCACCACCTGCCGTAAACGCGCGCGAAAGCTCAACTGAGCTCCCGTTCGTGGGTGCAAGCATCACAAAGCTTTGCGGGTATGCGCGGTGGTCCGGAGCATAGGATAGCGAAAACAGCATGGTGCTTACCTCAAAGCCGCACGCACCCATGAGCGTACCATCGGAGGCGATCAGAGGCGCAACGCAAAGCATGGTTTGATCGCTCATGTTATCGAAAAAACCCGGTCCCAGAAAGAAATATGCGTGTGAAAGCGGCAGCCCGCTTAAAAACGACTTTTCTAAGTTTTTTTTGAGATCGCTGTCTTGCGGTACGCTAAGTTCCATCTGCCATTCCGCGTGCATGTTGATGCTGTTTTTACGCGCAATGGAGGCCGGCCCTCGCAAAAGCTGTAAATACGGGTCGGTGGCGTTGATAATATTGGGCTCCATGTTGCGAAGATAGATACATGCGCGATTATCCTTAGCGTCAGAAAGAGTAGGGTTAACAGTAGAGTTAAGCATCAAAAATGCGCCGCTTGCGCGCGCACGCGTAAGCGCCATGGAAAGCGAAGTATAGGAACCGCTCAAAAGCGATTCAAGTGTATCGGGATTTTTTGCAATATCCCGTGCGTAAAATCCCTGTTCCAGTATGCGCGCTTCAAGATCATTCGCCAAGAGCTTCGCATAGGAAACGCAGACGGCGGAAATAGTTTCATAATCGGTTTCAATATCTGTTGCGACATGATCCAGATCGTTTTCCATAAGCGTTTTCTGCCCCTCGCGACCGGAGCTGAATACGCCCGCGGTGCTCAAAAGGAGCATCACACTCAACAGCATGATGCCCGTTATGGAAAGCAGATAGATAAATACCGCAACACGCATAGACCTACCCACACGCATCGCATCACGCAGGGAGGCAACCGTTGCCTTAGCGCGTTGGAACACGGTTTTCGCCATTATTGACGCCTGCTTTTTGCAAATTCTGTAAGTGCGGATTCCGATACGGCCTCATAGGCCGCGTCTGCGCTTAGCTCCGTTAAAAGCACCTTGTATTCTTCCCGCGTATGTAAAACGGAAGACTTCCATCCGGCAGTATAATCATCATCCATCTCGTCAAAGCCGTTGAACACGGGCGGTAGGTAGAAACGGTACTCCTCAAGCATACCTGAGGCTGTCATTAGAAGCTTGGAGACATTTGCGTTTTCGCTTTTTGCACCCGCGTTGACCACGTTTAAAAATGCTTCCTGCGTAACCGGTAAATAGCCTGTAGATGCCACAAAGCGCTCATTTTGTTTTGCCTGCGTGAACCATTTGATAAAAACGCTTGACGCGTATTCGCGCGTTGCGTCGGATTTGAACACACTCATACCGCCGCCGCGCTGCAAGGCGACCTTTTCCCCTCCCTCGAACACAGGGTATGGGAGCACGTCAAAAACAACCTGCTCAACGGTATTATCGGAATAAGTTATCGAATCGCCATAAAATAGCACACCAGCCGTGGAACCCGTGGAGCATACGATATCGCCCGTTTTCATAAACTCGGAAGAATAGCTGTCTGCAATGGCAATACTGCCTTCTACCGAGGGACGGTAAAGCGTTTCGAACACATGCCTATACGAATCGGACGTTAGGCTCAGTTGCTCGTCCACAATAAGGCTTGTGTTAAGCTGCTCCATACCGATTTGCGCAAGGTTGAACCACGAATCCGGCATGTAAAACGCCTTGCCATCGTTTTCAACATTAGGTGTTAAGGAATCCGTCCAAATATAATAGCTTTGACTGGTCTTCGCGATGCCCTCAAAGGTAGAAAGGCTTTCAACCGTTACACCGGTGGCGGCAGAAAACCTGTCAAAAAGCGTACGGTTAAGAAAAAGCACCTCTGTGGACTTTGCCACCGGGAACACATACAGCGCATCATCAATGTACCCTTCCTTTAAAAAAGCGGGTATATACGCACTGAGCTCTGCATCGGAAAAGTAATTATTTAAATCGGCAATCAGCCCCTTTTCCTTTAAGAAGAGTGCTGTTATGGGATATAGAGTTGTAACGTCGGGCAGCACAGGTGCACCGGGCTCGCCGTTCGCAGCCATTTCGAGCATCTTAACGATGGAGGAGGAGCTTGAAACGCTCGTCACACTCACAATCACGCCCTGCTCGCTGCCGACGGTATTATTAAACTCATTGACGAGCGCATCCATGGTCTCCTTCATCTGCCCGCCATAATTGTGCCACAGAGAAACGGTAACAGGATTTTGCGGATTCAGCATAGGCTTTGCGCCGCAGCCTGCAAGCGGCAGCACACCAAAGATAAGAAGAATACAAAGAAAAACGGGGAAGATTCGCTTTCGCATATCAGGACGGCCTCCGTTTCGTATTTCTTTTCCCAAAATCACCCAAGGGGTGATGACGGCGAACAGAATTTTTCTTACAATAGAAAGTGGAATATGCTTTGCTGTAGTTCATACACAGTATAGCACACGCGGCTTAAGTTTCAAAAGCCTTCACAGGGAATTTTCGCCATTGAAACGCGAAAAGCTTTGGGAGGGTGTAACAAACATGTTTTTCGGAGGAGTGGTATGAACGATATTTTTGGCGGCCTTTTTAAAGGTCTCAGCGGCTTTATGCCACAGGATGACCCCGAGGTAAAGCTGTTTCAGGCGCAGTCGGAATTAGACGAGCTGCAATCGCGCGAAACGGAAATCTACGCAAAAGTCGGAAAGCTTGTCATGGAGCAGGATGGAAGATCCCGTTTCCCCGACCTATTTAGCCAGCTCGAGCTTGTAAAAAACAACATCGCGGCGGCGCAGACACGCTTACAATCCATAAAGGGCGAAAAAGATGCAGCAGAAAAGGCAAAAAGAGCCGAAGAAGAGAAGCGCACCTGCCCCAACTGCAATTATATGAACCCCGACGGCGTCAACTTCTGCCAGGAATGCGGTACAAAGCTGGTCGGCCCCTTGAAAAATATTTGCTCCGCGTGCAAAATGGAAAATGAACTGGGTGCACGCTTCTGCGGCGGCTGCGGCGCAAAGTTGGGAGGTTAATCATACCTTTATGGCAACATACAAAGCTCCCTGCATCCATTGCGGTACACTTGTCGAACGCGACGCGCGCTTTTGTCCCAACTGCGCAAGCGCCAGCCCTTTTTTATACCTATGCCCCAACTGCTTAAGGCCCGTCAAAAAAGAAGAGCGCATATGTGCGGGCTGCGGACGGTCTCTTCGCATAAATTGCCCGCATTGTAATCAGCAAACATTCGTGCAGGAGCGTTGTGAGCGCTGTTTAGGCGATCTCATGATCGTCTGCTCTAACCAACGCTGCCGCGTAAAACAGTTTTTTGAAAACGTAAAATGCACCGCTTGCGGCAAGAAGCTCAAAAAATAATGGAGGAACGAAATGCTTAAGTCCTTTACACGTAACTATGAAGACAACTCCACCGAAGCGGGTTATGAGTTTACCTTTTATTGCGACTGTTGCGGAGATGGTTACAGAAGCTCGTTTGTACAGTCGGAAACCTATAAAAAGGGAAAAGGCCTTCGCGTGCTGACACAGGGCGCAGGCGTTTTAGGAAACCTTTTCGGCGGCGCGCTTCACGATCTTGGTTACTCTATGGAGCGAGGCGGCGACATACTCTCCGAGCGGTTCGAAGGTCAAAGTCCGGAGTGGCGCAAGGAGCACGAGCAGGCATTTGAACGCGCGCAAAACGAGGCACAACAACACTTCCACCGCTGCCATTCCTGCCGCACATGGGTGTGCGATGCCGATTTTAACGAGGACGAAGGTCTTTGCGTCAGCTGTGCGCCACGCCAGGAAATCTCTGTGGCCAAGGCTCGCGCAGATGCGATGCAGAGAAACATTGAAACCGCCGCGGAAAGTGCTACCGTTTGGAAGGGAAAAATCGAATCAAAGACCACCATCTGCCCCGTATGCCAACAGCCTGCTGGTTCGGGCAAGTTCTGCAACAATTGCGGCGCTTCGATGGACCTTAAGGTATGCTCACAATGCGGCGCAAAGAATGCATTAAACGTTCGCTTTTGCAACAACTGCGGCACTTCCCTTGCTCCAAAGCCTACAACCTGCCCCTCCTGCGGTGCACCGCTTACACCGGGCACCAAATTCTGCGGTGACTGCGGCGCGAAAGTTTAGGGTAAAATTTCGTTATTCCGGCGGTTCGTACCGCCCGCTATACAATCTATTTATTATTAGGGAGGACAACAATCATGGCATTCTGCAATAATTGCGGCACACAGGTAAACGACGGCAGATTCTGCCCCAACTGCGGTGCTACCGTTAACGGCGCAGCTCCTCAGCAAAATGCAGCCTACAATGCAGGCGCACAAACCGCCCCCGCGCTCGACGACGCGCAGCAAAACAAGTCGATGGGTATTCTCGCTTATCTTTGGATTTTGGTACTCGTTCCCCTGTTTGCAGCACCCAACTCGCCGTTTGCGCGCTACCATGCCAATCAAGGCCTTGTACTCGCCATTGCTGAGCTCGCTTATGGCATTCTCGTCTTCATCCTTACCAGCTTGTTCTGGACGATATCCTGGACGTTCGGCAGCATCATGAGCACGCTCTTCGGCCTTGTGTGGCTCGGTTTCCTCGCGCTTGCGATCATCGGCATCATGAACGCCGCCAAGGGCGAAAAGAAACCTCTCCCCCTCATTGGCGGGATTACAATCCTCAAATAAGACACGTTAACGAATGCAAAAAGGCTATTTGGATTCAGCCAAATAGCCTTTTTATATGCTTGTTTTACACGTTTGGACCGAGCGTATCGGCAAGAATCTGCAAGCAAGAGCTGTGCACAATCGCAACAACCATATCATCTGACAATAGGACGGTTTCGCCGCGAGGCAGCATCAACTCCGATCCGCGAAGAACCGCAACCAGCATACATTCCTCAGGGAATTTGATGTCTTTCAGCGTTTTCCCGGCCGCTATGGAATGTTGATCTACAACCCTTTCCACCAGCGAATACTGCCCGCCATGGAGCTTCAAAAGTGTCATCATATCCCCCATGGTCATTTCTTCCGCCACGAGCCGTGCCATAAGATCAGCCTGGTTGAGTGCCGCATCTACACCCATTGTGGCATTAAACAGCCATGCGTTTTTCGGATTGTTGACCCTTCCGACTACGCGGCGTACTCCGTACTCCATTCTGGCAAGAGTAGCTATCACCAAATTGGTTTCGTCCGCCCCGGTAACCGCGGCTACCGCATCGGCACCAAAGATTCCTGCCTCCTCCAACACTTTCGGATCCGTGCCGTCCGCATGGACTATACAGTTTTCCGGTAAGTCGCGTTTAAGGATGGGAATTCTTGTATCACGCACATCAATAATTTTAATTTCATGGCCGCGTTCTATGAGCAATGCGGCCAAATATGCGCCAACCTGTCCGCCGCCTACGATAATCACCTTCATGCTTTTACATCCCCCTTCCGTTGGTAAATCCGAACAACTTTTTCAGTCTGCCGCTTGATGAAATAACGGCTGCGATATAGAGCATGTCATTCTTCTCGAGTACGGTTCCCAATGTCGGCAAAAACGTTTTGTTTCCCCGCATAATCGCAACCACTTGAACTTCGCCCAATACACTCAGGTCCCTGACATGATACCCAACCATCATTAACGGCACCTCTATTTCTACAAGTTCCACATCGCCGTTTCCGACGCTGAACACGGTATTCAGGGGTGAATAGCACAGAAGATCCGCTGCCCGTTTGATGCCCCATGTGGTGGAAGATAAAGTTTGTACACCCAACCGTCTATAGATCTCAGCTTTCTCCCGGTTATACAGCCGTGCGACCACCTTAGGAACATGGTAAATTTCCGTCGCGATACGGGCAATTACAGCGTTGGATTCGTCGCTCGATGTAAATGCCGCCAGTGCGTCCGTTCTGTCGATTTTTGCTTTTATAAGAACGTCGCGGTCAAACCCAACGCCCTCCACGGTATCGCCCCGAAAAGCAGGACCGAGCGCTTCAAACGCCGAAGCGTTGGAGTCAATCACTGTAACGGTATGCCCCATTTTGCATAAAATTTGTGCAAGGCCGGAACCGTTTCGTCCACATCCTACAATAATCATTCTCATCGATTATATGTCCCCTTTCATTTGGTTTGTTCTCGTCATTCTTTTCCTGTCCAGTCTGCGAAGAGCTGCCTTGGGTACTTCCGTCAAAAGAAGTACGACAGCGGGTATATATATTAGCAACACCCATTCATGCCATCCGAGTGGGGCAGTGTTGAACAGCCCATGTAAAAACGGCGTATAGGTGAGGGCGCACAACAGCAGCAGTTCCACCACGATCCCGATAACAACCAGCTTGTTGGTGAAAAAACCCGTCTTGAAAACGGAAGCACGATCCGTCCTGCTGGCAAACACCATGCCTACCTGTGCCATGACAATCGCGGCAAACGTGACGGTTGTCGCCATTTGATAGCTTACTCCGAAACCGTATAGCGGTACATCCGGCCATCCGTGCATTCGATTAAACAGGAAATAGGCGGCTGTACAGATTGCGGCTTCTATAGGCCCATACCAGAGGAACGCACGTAAAAGCAGCTTCCTGTTGAGCAACGGTTCCTTTTGGGAGCGCGGGGGTATATCCATAATACCCGCTTCGGGCGCTTCAGCTCCGAGGCCTATAGCAGGCACCATATCGGTGCCGAGGTCGATGGCCAGAACCTGCATAATCGTAAGCGGAAGCGGGATAGCCCCGCGCGAAAACAGGTATAGTATCATCGGTACTGCCTCGGGCACATTGCTGTTTAGTATATATACTGCAAACTTTCGTATGTTGTTGTATACGGCGCGTCCTTCCTCTACCGCGTTGACGATGGAGGCAAAGTTATCGTCCGTCAGAATCATATCGGCGGCTTCCTTTGCGACATCCGTACCGGAGACACCCATCGCTACTCCGATATCCGCTTTTTTGAGCGCCGGCGAATCGTTCACACCATCGCCTGTCACCGCAACGATATGCTTCATCTCCTGCAAAGCGCTGACCACCTGAAGCTTCTGTTCCGGTGCGACGCGCGCAAAGAGGACTTCCTCGTTAAGCGCTTCCTTAAGTTCATTTATACTCATCTTGGCGAGTTCCACGCCGGTAATGACGCGTGGGTGATCGCTTTTGATGATGCCTATCCGGCGGGCAATGCTCTCAGCAGTTAACCCATAATCGCCGGTGATCATGATGATGCGTATGCCGGCACGGTGGCATTTCTCAACGGCCTTCGCAACCTCCGGACGCGGAGGATCCACCATGGCAACAAGCCCTAAGAAAGTAAGCTCTTTTTCGATAAGCTCCGGCGTATAG
>JAEZLG010000075.1 GCA_023435855.1 Bacillota bacterium
ATCGGATACCGCACAAATTGTCCCTCTCATTTATGCGTACCTTATGCAGGATCGCGCACACATGCGTGCGGTTTGGAACAACCATATTTACGATTTGAACATGCCGATAGAGGAAGACTATGAAGAATATGTCACCGCCATGCTCAAACAGAGGAACATGGTGGATACCCGCTACGCGCTCAACACCTTCAACATAACGCATGAACCTTCACTTGTATGCCCGGGAAGCGGCCGCATAGATTTTATCCGCTGCCCGGTTGTCATCTTCCATGGCCGCAAGGATAAGGTTGCGCAATTTAGCGGTGCGCAGAGGATGCACAAGCGCTGCTTTATCCGCTCAAAACTTGTGACATTCGAAGATGCAGGTCATTCCATCCCCACGGATAAGCTTACTGAACTCGCTGAGGCAGTAACGGCGGAAATGGCATAACCGCTTATAGAAAGCCTTCACGCTGCGACATCCCGATAACAGCTAAAAAAGAAGGAGGTTTCCCCATGAAGCAGTATCCCGTAAAGACCGTGACCCTCAAAAACGGTGAGACCCTCGCTTACCGCGAAGCCGGCACCGGCGATAAAACGGTGCTACTCGTCCATGGCAACATGTCATCCTCGGTGCATTGGCAAACGACCATGGAGGCATTTGAGGGGGAATACCGCATAGTCGCACCGGATATGCGCGGCTTTGGCGACAGCACGTATCACAACCGTTTTGATTCGCTTAATGAGCTTGCAGCGGACCTTGAGGAATTTGTAAGCCTCCTTGGTCTTCATAAATTCGCAGCGGTCGGCTGGTCAACAGGCGGCGGCGTGGTACTCGAAATGGCAGCGAATATGCCTAACCGTATCGAGAAAGCCATACTTTTAGATTCGGTGCCTCCTACAGGCTACCCGATTTTCAAAAAGGATGCTTCCGGTCAGCCTATACTGACGGAGCTTCTAAAAAGCAAGGAAGAGATTGAGGCCGATCCCGTTCAGGTTGCACCCGTACTCCACGCATATGCCAATAACGACCGCGAGATGATGCGCGGTATTTGGAATGCGGTCATCTACAACATGGTGCAGCCGCCCGTAGATGATTATGAGGAGTACCTCACCGCCATGCTAAAACAGCGAAACCTTGTGGATATCGACTACGCGCTTTTGACATTCAACATGACCGACACCCCTACACCCTCCGCAATGGGCAGCGGTCGCTTGAAGAACATACAATGCCCCGTCATTATCCTTCATGGCGAAAAGGATTTTGTTGTGCCGCTTGCGTGGGGACAATCGACGCATGCGCTCATACCCGGCTCTTCATTCATCGTGTTTGACTTTGCCGGCCACAGCGCGATTACCGACAACCCCGAGAAATTCTTCACGGCGCTTAAATCGGCGCTTGCATAACAACGTAACTTAAATATACGGGAGGCAGGCTGCCCATTTACTTTGGCGGCTTACCTCCCGCAACTCAATACACCATTTGGTGCGGCCTTAGGGGTCTATTTTTCTTTGCACATGGTATTTCTGTACTCGTTGGCGCTCATGCCTTCGAGTTTTTTAAATACGCGGGAGAAATGCGCCGTATCCGTATACCCTACAAGATCACAGATATCGCTTATTTTAAGCGTAGGATCAAACAAAAGCCCCTTGGCGGCCTTGATGCGTATGCCGTTTAAAATATCGTAGAAGCTTTGCCCGGCGTGCTTGTTGAGAAGCTTTGATAAATGCCATTGCGATACGTAACAGCGCTCCGAAACATCAGCAAGGCTTAGCTTTTCGGCGAAATGTTCCTCCATATAGGAGAGCGCACAGCGCACCACAAAACTGTTTGCGCCTTGTGCTGCGCTTTCCTCCGCGGTTTCTTCAAAATCCGTGGGTCGGTGCTTTTCTACGATTGCCTCAAGTGCCTCTTCAATCTCGTCCATTTTGGAGGGCTTTAAAAGAAAGCGGCTCACACCAAGGCGTATAGCTTGCTGCGCATAGGAAAAATCGCTGTAGCCGGTGAGCACCACAACGCTCATCTCGGGGAACTCACTTCGAAGACCTGCGAGCATCGTAAGCCCGTCGATGTTCGGCATTTTGATATCGGTAAACAAAATATCCGGCCGGTAGGCGCGAATGGCGCGCGCCCCGCTTTCGCCGTCGCTTGCGGCGGCTACGACCTCACAGTCGTAACGCGACCAGGGGACGACCTTTTTTAAGCCCTCCACGATAATTTGCTCGTCATCTACCAAAATGACTTTAAAAGGCATTTTACCTCCGGAATAAGGGAACAAGATTTACGTACGCGCATCCTATTCCCTTAAAAATTACCCTTTTACAGCGCCGATTGTAAGCCCTTTGATGATATTCTTTTGCAATATCACATAAACAACGAGAATCGGGATTACCACGAGCACAACGCCTGCCGCCATAAGCCCGTAATTAACACCCGCCTGCGAGCTTATCTCGTTTAAAAGGAGCGTGATGGTGCGATCTTTAGGTAGTCTGAGGAAAAACATCTGGGTGAACAGGTCGTTGTACGACCATAAAAACGTGAAAATTGCAACCGTCGCAAAGGAAGGCTTCGCAACGGGCATGATAATCTTAAAGTAGATTTTAAACACATTGCAGCCGTCAAGATAGGCTGCTTCTTCAAGCTCTACGGGGAGCGAGCGTATGAAGCCCATCAAAACGATGATTGCAAACGACAAATTACCCGCAATTTGCGGCAATATCACAGATAAAAGCGAGAGAGCAGTATTGTTGGTACCCGCAATCCCCCACGCCGCTTCCATGCGGTACACGGGGATAATGGTTGCGAACACCGGAAACATCATACTCGCGATGATGAGCGATTGCAGCGCTTTCTTCCCTCTAAAATTATACCGCACAAGTCCGTAAGCCGCAAACCCTGCGAGAATTACCACAACAATCGTGACCACGACCGAGATAATAAAGCTGTTTTTGTATGCCGTGCCGACCATAAATCGGTCGAACGCAAGGTTAAAATTGTCGAGCGTAAAATCAGGCGTCCCGGGCCAAGGTATGGAAAACGAATCCGAGCGTATTTTTCCTCTGTCGCGAAACGAGTTGATAATAACCCATAAAAACGGGTAGATGGTGGTAAGAGCCCATACGCTGAGCGCCCCATAGGTAAAGAGCTGAGACGGGCGAAACCGCTTACTGTTTTTTGTCTGCTTCATTTGCATTAGCCCTCTCAATAATCCTTTTCCTTAAAGACGGTGTTGGCCATGCGGGAGATGAAAACGCCTACTACCACTATGACCACCGCGATGGTGGAGCCGTAGTCCACATCGCTTCTTACAAATGTCTGGTTATACATATACGTGCCCGTAAGCCACGATTGGTCCATCGGTATGCCGTTGCCAAACATCACCCACGGCAGGTCAAACACCTTCAATGCCCCCGTGATGGCGAGAATCAGGCAGGTACAAAGCACGTTTCTTAAAAGAGGTAGCGTAATGTAACGTATGCGCTTAAAGCCTGACGCGCCGTCAATCTCTGCTGCCTCGTAAATTTCCGAGGATATGTTGTTGAGGCCTGTCACGATGATAACGAAATAGAACCCGACGTACTGCCACATGATGGGGATGAGCATCGTGACAAAATAATGCGCTTCATCCTTCCAATCAATAAGCGTGGTGATGCCGAAAACCTTTTCTAATAGTTGGTTTACCATGCCGCCGTTGTAGAGGAATATGAGGTTAAACAATAGTCCGAGCGCTGTGGCGCTTATGACGATCGGGAAAAAATAAACGGTGCGGAAAAACTGGGAGCCGCGGCCGATTCTATCTACCAAAAGCCCTAGTATAAGCGCAATCCCCACCTGAAATACGATGGTACAAAGCATCAATAAGAGCGTATTTTTAAGTGCCGTTATAATATTCGGGTCCTTAAAAAGCTTCAAATAGTTTTCATACCAGGGGGTATTGAACCCTTCCGCCGCTGTGCCGAGGCCGACTATTTTAGAAAAGCTGTTGATGATGTTTACGATAAACGGGTAGTACAAAAACAGCGTCATAAACGCAAACGCAGGAATGAGGAAAAATAAGAGCGGTGTCTTTTTTTTATAGATTGTGGAGTTTGTCATAGCCGTTACCACCGGTTCTTTGATATTTCGAAGTGCACATTACAAAGTTTAGGAAAGCGCATTACGGTTCCTTTTGACAAGGGGCCGTCCGGCAGGCCGGACGGCCCCATAGTCTTATGAATGGATGATAAGTTACTTCGTAAGCATGGACGCAAGAGCATCCTCTGCGGTCATACCGGCGGTGACGATGTTCTTTACATTGGCAAACAGGTCTGCGCGGGCTTCGGGAGAGAGGTTATCCTGCGCGGCACCGACAAAGCCCGTTACACCCTTGTTCATTTCAATAGCAGCAACGGTGAGGGGATCTGCGTCAGCAGGTGCTGCGGTACCGTTCTTAAGGGCGGTAACGGCAGTTGCACCAAAGGTGGATACGACTTCGTCGCTGGTCATCATTTCAACGAACTTCACGGCTGCTTCACGCTTGGCGGGATCATCCCAAGCCTTGCGGGTGATGTAGTAGCCCATGGAGATACCGCTGATGACTTCGGTGGCGACGCGCTCGCCCTTGCCGGGCACATAGGTCACGGTGTAATCATCAATATGATCTGCCGCGTTGGTGGTGAAGAAACCGACCTTCCAGCTGCCGTCGATGAGGAATGCAGCCGTGCCGTCTATCATGAGCTGACAGGTTTCGGCATCGGTGGCGGTGAGGGTGTTCGCGGGCAGGTAGCCCTTGGTGTAAAGCTCGGTGATGTCGGCAAGGCCATTGGCCCACTTCGTTGCAACGGCATCGTTGTTAGCGGCGGGAACTTCAAGATGGTTTGCGAGATTGCCGTTATTTAAAACGGTGTACTCAAACCAGTAATGCGGAACCTCCTGCAGCGATACGGCGACGGGCGTGAAGCCTGCGGCCTTAATTTTCTCGCAATCTGCAAGGAACTGATCCCAAGTGTAGTCGGCACCGGGCACGGCAACGCCGGCGGCCTCAAGCACGACCTTGTTCACGAACATGCCTTCCCAGTAGCCGTTTACGGGGATCGCATACTGCTTGCCGTCAACGGGGGAAGTGGGGATCATGGAATCTTTCATGTTGGAAGCGTATTCGGGATATTCCGCACGAATCTCCTCGAGGGATACGACCTTGTTGGCCTCGATAATTTTGTTGGAGTCGATGCCACTGAAGTAGAACAATACATCGGGCTCGGTGCCGGTCTCGAAGTCGGTCATGACTTTGGCCTTCCACTCCTCGTTGGAGGTAGCGGAACCGTCGAGCACGGTGTTGCCGGTGGCGGCTTCGTAAGCGGCGATACCGGCTTCGTAGTTGGCGCGGTTGCCGTCGTCTCCGCCGTAGCTGGTCACGACGTTGAGCTCAACGGGAGCAGCGGGGGCTTCCGAAACGGGCGCTTCGGT
>JAEZLG010000139.1 GCA_023435855.1 Bacillota bacterium
GTCAATAACCTCTCCACCGCCTCATCCTCGCTCTTTGCAAAAAAGATGCAGTTTCCGTTGTTACTTTCCTTAACAAACGCGCGGAAAGGCTCGCTTTTATCTGTCAGCGCATCAAAATCTCCGTAAAATGCGGCTTTTACACCGTAGTTAATAAATTTTTGCAGTACATCTCCCGCAAGTCCCGTGCCAAGACGAAAGAAGTCCTGGTGGACCTGCTCCTTAGAAAATGCAATCCTGTTCACATCCGCCTCATAGGAGGCGGTGGCAATAAGATCAAGAGCGCTTTGGACGTTTATAAGAAGCGGCCCTTCGCTAAGTGCGACCGCCGCCTGTATGCCGTTTTTCTCTATGATTTTCCATTCCATGGCGCTATTCTATATCCTTCGAGGCTGTTGGCTTTTTGGTGCGCCCTACACGCGGCCCGTAAGCAGGTTTAGGCTCGAGAGCGGGGGCGGAAGTAGGATTAATGTTTTCATAAAGCTTCTGATAGCGCTTGGCTGAAGAATCCCACGAGAAGTTTTTGCGCATGGCACGCACCATCATGCGCTCCCATGCCGCATGATCCTCCCGATAAAGCTTCGCTGCGCGCTCCACGCTAAAGAGCATGTCATGGGCGTTGTAGTTGGCGAAGCTGAATCCCGTTCCCTCGTCCGTATACTTATTGTAGGGCTTTACGGTATCCTTGAGTCCGCCCGTTTCACGCACGATCGGTAGTGTACCGTAGCGCATGGCTATGAGCTGCGAAAGCCCGCAAGGCTCAAACTCAGAAGGCATTAAAAACATGTCAGCGCCTGCATAAATGCGCTTTGATAAAGCTTGGTCGAGCACGTAACGCGCACTTACCTTTCCGGGATAACGCCACGCTGCCCATGAAAAGAGCTGCTCATAGCGCGTCTCGCCACGGCCGAGCACGCAAAGCTGTACATTTTTTTCCATCATATCCGTAAGCACCCGCTCCACAAGGTCAATACCCTTTTGGCTCGCGAGCCGTGCGACGATAGCTACAATAGGCACGGAAAGATCGATGTCTAATTCCATCTCGCGCTGGAGCGCCGCCTTACACAGAAGCTTTCCGCTTAAATCCTTATAGCTAAACCCCGCTGCAAGTGAATCATCGCGCTCGGGATCGTATTCCTTTTTATCGATGCCGTTTAAAATCCCCGTAAGGACATTGCTGCGTGACCTCAATAGTCCTTCAAGTCCGTAGCCGTATGTTTCCGTTTGTATCTCTTCCGCGTAAGTGGGACTTACAGTGGTGACAGCATCTGCATATACGAGGCCTGCCTTCAAAAAGCTGATACTGCCGTGGTACTCAAGTTTGTCGGAGGTGAAATTTTCGCTGCCCAAGCTTAAGAGTTCATCCACGAAATCCCAAGCAAACGTGCCTTGAAAGCAGAGGTTGTGGATGGTCATCGCCGTTTTTACCCCGCGGTAATCCGGGAGCATCATGTATTTAAGCTTCATGAGAGCCGGGCAAAGAGCCGTCTGCCAATCGTTTACGTGTAAGACGTCGGGAAAAAAGCCGATATGAGGCATTGCTTCTAAGATAGCCTTAGAAAAGAAAGCAAATCGCTCCGCCTCGTCATTGTTAAAGCTTCCGTATATGTACGAGCGCCCGAAGTAATACTCATTATCGACGAAGTAAAACCGCACATTTTTATGTAGGAGCGTTTCAATACCGCAGTACTGGCTTCGCCACCCCAACGGCACGGTAAAATCGCAGACATGGGTCAGAGCAGACGTATACTCGTTGCCCATAACCGCGTATTTGGGCAATATCACGCGCACGTCGTGACCGAGCCTTATAAGTTCTTGCGGAAGCGCCCCGATCACGTCAGCTAGGCCGCCCGTTTTGACAAACGGAACGCATTCGGATGCCGCAAACAATATCTTCATACGATACTGCCCTTTCTGATGATGACGGGGAAGCTGTCGTAACCGAAAAGCCTTCTGCCTCGCCTAACGGTAACGCCCTTGTCGAACACCACATGGTCTAGCTCGCAGCCTTCCTGCACCTCGCAGCCCTGCATGATGATACAGTTATGAATTTTCGCACCTTCGGCGACCTGCACGCCGCGAAACAATACAGAGTTTTCCACTTCACCTTCGATGATGCAGCCATCCGCTACAAGGGAGTTCTTCACGTTAGCGGCGGAACCGTATACGGCAGGCACCTCATCCTTTATTTTGGTATAGATGGGATGTGCGCTGTTAAACAAATCGTCACGCACTTCCTGTTTTAATACCTCCATATTATGTGCAAAGTACGCACCTAATGAATTCATCCGCGCCACATGGCCTTCATAGACCCAACCGAACATCTTGAGCGTGCTGATCTTTTTCACGAGCACGTCGCGGGTAAAGTCGGTATTTGCATGCGCCGCCGCCTCTTCAATAAGATACTCGAGAAGCGTTTTTTCCATGAGATACACGTCGCAGGAGCTGTAGGGCGTTTTGGGGTGGAAGGGATTGATCTCAAGATCGCTGACGCGGCCCAAGTCATCCATCGTAAGCCGTAAATCTTCGTAGCCCTCCGCTGAGGTGCTCTCGTCTTCGCGGCTGCACATGACGGTAATATCGGCACCCGTATCGATATGCCTTGCAATCATTTCGCTAAAGGTTGTATTAAACACGGTATGGCTGCCCGTGAGGATTACATAGCGTTGGGTGCTGCGGCGGACGTAACCCATCACCGAGCGAATTGCGTCCACCGTGCCGCGGTAGATACCCGTGTTTTCGCGCGTGACAAACGGCGGCAGGATAAAAAGCCCGTCACGTTTGCGGTTAAGGTCCCATTCCTTACCCGGTCCCAGATGGTCCATAAGCGAGTGGTAGTTTTTTTGTGCGATTACACCTACATTGGTAACGCCTGAATTGACAAGGTTACTCAAAATAAAGTCGATGCAGCGATAACGGCCGGCAAAAGGTACAGCCCCGATGGAGCGCGAGTAGGTGAGCTCTCTCAAAAGCATGTTGGACTCGCCGGTATAAATCAAACCAAAAGCACTGTTCAGCATCTTGGGCCACCCCTTTCGGCATCCGTATTCACAATCATACCTACGGGTATACGGCTGTTCGCGGGCAGGTTTGTGTCGCTTGCGATGAGCGTAATGTCCCCAGTGAGGGAGGTGTCGTAATTCTCGTCGGATGGGAGCTTTTGCGCGCCGATAAACGAGTTTTCACCGATGACCGCGTTTTCTCCAACGATTGTTTTAAATATGAGCGCGCCCTTTTTCACCACGGAGCCGGGCATGATAACAGAATCTGCGATGGTCGCCCCCTCTTCCACCGTAACGCCCGCAAACAGCACGCTTCGCGTAACCGAACCGTGCACCACGCAGCCCTCGGTAATCATGGCGTTTTTGATGCTCGCAGCGGGGCTTACATACTGCGGCGGCATGATGGGGCTTTTAGAGTAAATGCGCCAATCCTTATCGTGAAGATCAAGCTTGGGTGGATTCTCCAACAGGTCCATGTTCGCCTCCCAAAGGCTTTGCACGGTTCCTACATCCTTCCAGTAACCGTCAAAGTCGTAAGCTTGCATCAATTTACCTTCAAAAATCATCTTTGGGATAATGTTTTTGCCAAAGTCGCTGTCGGAAGATGGATCGTGTGCATCAGCACACAAAAACTGCTTCAGTACCGCCCAGTTGAAGATGTAAATACCCATAGATGCCTTATCGCTTTTGGGGTGTTTGGGCTTTTCCTCAAACTCCGTGATGCGGTTAAATTCATCCGTATTCATAATGCCAAAGCGCGGCGCTTCCTCCATGGGCACGCGGAGCACCGCGATGGTGGCATCGGCCGCTTTATCCACATGGTAACGAAGCATGCGTGAATAATCCATTTTGTAGATGTGATCGCCCGATATAATAAGCACATGCTCGGGATTATACCGCTCTATAAAAGCCAGGTTCTGGTAGATAGCATTTGCCGTACCCGAGTACCATTCACCGCGGTTGCCCGAAACATACGGCGGCAGCACATAAACGCCGCCGGTGCTACGGTCGAGATCCCATGGCTGCCCGATACCGAGATACGCGTTAAGCTCAAGCGGCTCATATTGTGTGAGAACGCCCACCGTATCGATATCGGAATTGACGCAGTTCGAAAGCGGAAAATCGATGATGCGGTACTATCCTCCAAAAGGAACCGCAGGCTTCGCCATGCGGTTGGTGAGAACGCCCAAGCGGCTCCCCTGCCCGCCCGCGAGCAGCATCGCAACGATATGCTTTTTCATGGAATACTACCCCCGTAAGTGCTATTCGCTATACGCGCGCGGCCCGCGTTACTTTGTAGAAAACCGCCTCGTAGGGCGACAGCATAATTTCGATAAAATGGGTTTGATCTGAATCGCGCTGTGTTTGGAGGTCCGTAATCTCGCGCAAGTCGACGCTCGACATCACCTGTGTGAGCGTACTCGCCTCGGGTAGATAGATGCGGTAGCGCTCGTGCTTCACCGGTGTAAAATTAAACGCGCATAAAAGCTCGCCTCCGTGAGCGTCCATGCGCAAAAACGCGATAATGCTATGTATCGCATCATTCACCGACAGCCACAAAAAGCCCTCCCAGCTCTCGTCGAGTTCAAACAGCTCCGGTGTACGGCGGTAAAAGCGGTTCAGCTCACGCGTAAAAAGCTGCATATCAGAATGGCTGTCAAAATCGAGCAAAAGCCAATCGAGCGACTTTCTGAAATTCCACTCGATGAACTGTGCAAATTCGCCTCCCATAAACAAAAGCTTTTTCCCGGGAACGGCGTATTGGTACATGTAAAGAAGCCTGAGTTGACGGAATTTATCATCATAGGAGCCCGGCATACGGCCTATGAGCGAATACTTGCCGTGCACCACCTCGTCATGCGAAAGCGGCAGCACATGGCTTTCGTTGAACGCATACACCATGGGGAATGTCAACAGATCGTGGTGGTAGCGACGATAGACGCTGTCGAGGCTCATATAGCTCAATGTGTCGTTCATCCAGCCCATGTTCCATTTAAAGTCGAAGCCCAGCCCCCCGTCTTTGGGTTTGCATGTGACATAGGGGAACGCCGTGCTTTCCTCAGCAATTAAAAGAGCACTTGGTGTTTCACGCTCCACTACCCGTGATAGCTGCTGCAAAAAGGCAATCGCGTCTAAGTTTTCGCGGCCTCCGTAAATGTTGGGCGTCCACTGCCCTGCTTTTTTTCCGTAATCGAGGTAGAGCATGCAGCTCACCGCATCTACACGAAGCGCGTCGATATGGAACTCTTTTAAGAAGAAGATAGCGTTGGAAATAAGGAAGCTTCTAACCTCGCTCCTATTATAGTCAAAAAGAAGCGTACCCCATTGCGGCTGTTCGCTGCGCTTCGGATCGGGGCTTTCAAAAATCGGTGTGCCGTCAAAGGCCCTAAGCCCATGCTCGTCGCGTGGGAAATGCGCACCTACCCAATCGAGGATAACGCCAAGGCCCGCGCGGTGGCATTCATCCACAAAATGCATGAACTGCTGCGGCGTGCCGTAGCGGGAGGTGACGGAATAATACCCCGTGGTTTGATAACCCCAGCTGTCGTCAAGCGGGTACTCGCCCACGGGCATAATCTCAATGTGGGTGTATCCCATGTCTGAAGCGTAGCGCACGAGCTGTACGCTTAGGTCATCAAAATCCAAGCCCGCCTGGAACGACCCGAGATGCACCTCGTAAATACTCATGGGTTCAGTATGCATGTCGCGGCTTTCGCGATGCTTCATATACCGCGCATCATTCCATTCGTAGCCGCTCATATCCCAGACAATGGAGGCTGTGTTCGGCCGCTTCTGGCTAAAAAACGCAAATGGATCTGCCTTATAGATAAGCCGCCCGTCGGCTGTCAAAATGGCGTATTTATACATGTCACCGATGTGGGCGATACCGATATGTGCTTCCCAAACGCCGGTCGTGCCGCAGGGGTGCATCACGTCCGCATATTCGTTCCAGCCGTTGAAGCTGCCTACCACGCTTACGCGTTGAGCATTTGGAGCCCAAACTGCAAACCGAATTGTCTCATAGCCGTCAAGGATAACCCTATGGCACCCCAAACTGCGGTACGAGTAGCAGTTTTCTCCTTCGTTGAACAAATAAAGTTCCGTTTGATCCAAATACGCACCCAAAGCGCCAGCACCTCGAAGTCAATTCTATCCTGTCGGGCGCCTTTTTCCGCTTCGCAGCAAAAAGCGACCCCTGCACACGGGCATATTCCGATAAGTATATTCTATCATCATTCTCGCAAATTATGGTAGTAAAAATTAGCCACATTGCGGTTTTCACAAAAAAATAGTATGCTCGATGTCTAAGCATAGCATGCTAAAATGCACGCACTTTGCTTAACCACCTTGTATAGGAAAGGCGGCACGGGAAATGAACCGGCTGATTGTAACCGAAAACCACAATCCATGGCACAATCTCGCACTGGAAGAGCAGCTTTTTAACGCGCATAAAGAGGGCGTTACGCTCTACCTTTGGCAGAACCAAAACACCGTTGTCATAGGCCGTAACCAGAATGCGTGGAAGGAATGCAGGCTCAGTGATCTTGAACATGACGGAGGTAGGTTGGCGCGGCGTACTTCAGGCGGCGGAGCAGTGTTTCACGACCTTGGCAATTTGAATTTTACCTTCATCACGACGCGAGAAATTTACGACCAAAAGCGCCAGCTATCCGTAATTACAAACGCGGTTAAAAGCCTTAAAATAGATGCGCGCTTTACGGGCAGAAACGATATCTTAGCCTTTCCTCCAAACTGCGACGCAAGTGATACCGGTGCAAAATTCTCCGGCAACGCGTTTCGCTTTTCCAATTCGACAGGGCTTCATCACGGGACAATTCTCGTACATGTGGATATGGGAAAGCTCGGCAAATACCTTGCACCCTCCGAGGACAAGCTTAAAGCAAAAGGGGTGGACAGCGTGCGAGCACGCGTCTGCAACCTTATAGACTTTGTTCCCTCGCTCACCATTGACGACGTAAAAAACGCCGTGATACACGACTTTGAGCGCGAATACGGTACTGCGAGCATTCTTTTGGAAAGCGAACTTGCTACAACCGCCATTGAGCAACTTATAGAAAAGCATGCCTCTCGCGAATGGAGGCTTGGAGCGACCCCCGCTTTTGATATAGAGCTTTATACTCGTTTCCCTTGGGGCGGCTTGGAGCTCAATATAAGCTTTTCACATGGAAGAATCACGCAAGTACATGCATTTAGCGATGCGATGGACGAGGCGTTTATTCTCCGTATCCCCGAGGTACTCAAGGGCTGCGCATTTGAAAGTGCTGCCATGGCAGAGAAGCTTCAATCCCTTCCCATCCCCGAGGCGGAGGATGCAGCGAACTGGATACGCAGCAAAGGCTTTTAATTTAAAATTTTGAAAATTTCCCAACATAGATTACGGCATAGCAGCGCGTTTGCATTCACATACTAGGGCTACCGATCGAATGGAGGTAAAACCTATGTCAATGTCAAACACCGGCTGTCAGACGATTGGTTGCCGCGTGGCAAGCTGTAGATTTCACAGCGAAGGACAAAAATGTACGCTCGAAAGCATTCAGGTAGAACCAATGCCAAACGGCAATACGGGAACACCTGCCGACGAGAGCCTTTGCGGGAGCTACAAACAAAAATAGCGGCAAAATCACGGAGAGCAACAGAG
>JAEZLG010000158.1 GCA_023435855.1 Bacillota bacterium
AGATTGAACTGTATGATCATCTAAGGCAGGCAGGGAGATTTCACCCGCATTTCCAATCAGGCGTTGGGGATATCTTCCCCTTTGAAGCTACCTGTAAGAAAAACCCCGAGAGCCTCATAGACGTGATTCGCGGCGGTTTTGCGGTTGGCATGCGTTACTTCTCCGCCTACGCAAGCGACAGCGACGTTGTACGCATAACGGGCTATTTGGTGAAGCGTAGTGATCTTGAGAAGTTGGCACGAGGCGAAGCCGTCCAGCAAGATAACGTGGTTTGGGGATTGGGTGAAGTCCGCAACAGTCATGTCCTTGAGCGGAAGGTGCGTTCGTTATGACACGCGCACCGGTAAACCGCATTATTGATCACAGCAGCGTGGACGGACCCGGCAACCGCACGGTGTTCTTCTTTCAGGGCTGCAACTTCAATTGCGGCTATTGCCATAACCCCGAAACAATCAACATGTGCATCAACTGCGGGGAATGCGTCCCGGCCTGTCCCTCAGGAGCACTTACTATAAAAGAAAATGTAGTCTGCTTTGACCCGCGAAAGTGCCGCGCATGCGATACCTGCATAAAGATATGCAAGCATAACGCCTCCCCCAGAATCGTTTTTATGACACCGGAGGAGGGTAAAAAAAAGCTCGAGCAAAACCGTCCGTTCATCCGTGGCGTCACGGTCTCGGGCGGAGAATGCTCGCTTTATAGGGATGTTGTGTTCGAACTTTTTAAGTACGCAAAAGCGATGAATCTCAATACCCTCATGGATTCTAACGGCAGCTATGATTTTTCCAAAGACCCTGCGCTTATGGAGGTGTGCGACGGCGTAATGCTGGACGTAAAATGTGCGGATGATGCGGCACACCGCGCGCTCACCGGCAGGTCCAACGTTCAGGTGATGCAAAACTTGGATTTCCTTGCATCGGAAAGGAAGCTGGAGGAGGTCCGCACGGTGGTCGTTCCCGGTGCTTTGCCCAGCGAAGAGACCGTGCGAGCGGTCGCAGCACACTTAAAACCCCATTGGACTGCAGGTATGGATGTTGCTTACAAGCTAATCCGCTATCGCCCGATGGGCGTCCGTGCTTTTTACCGCGACCATGCAACGCCAAATGACGCACTCATGGAGAGCCTTAAAGAAATTGTGGTTGAAGCAGGCTGCCCGAGGGTAATCGTGATTTGAGTCTTAACGAAAAATCAAAAAACCCGATCGTTATACATTTAGCTATGCCCGCGTTGCTCTTATAGAGCACGCGGGTTTTGGCAATAGTAACGGTATTAAAGAGCGGGAGGAAGAAAATGCTTGCACTCAAAGACAGCGTCACAAAAGAGAACCTATTAAAGGCTTTTGCAGGTGAATGCCAAGCCTGGCGGCGCTACGAACTTGCCGCAGGACACGCAAAAAAGCAAAACCTTGAGGTTTTGTATTGGCTTTTCCATTATACCGGGTCGCAGGAAAAGGAACATGCCGAGGTGTTTTACAATCATTTAAAGGAGTTTCACGGACAAGAAATAGCTTTAAGCGCTAACTACCCCATCGACCATTCAACCAACATGCAGGAGCTTTTGCAGCTTGCCGCTAAGCACGAGGCTGCCGAGCACGATACGATTTATAAATCCTTTGGGGATAAGGCCAACGAAGAGGGCTTTGCAGGCATCGCAAATTCTTTTTACATGATCGCAGCAATTGAGTTAACACACAGCCAGCGTTTTGCGCGGTATGCTGAGCTTATGCAAAATAACAAACTGTTTCAAAATGAGACTCCCATTGAATACGTCTGCCTAAATTGCGGTCACGTCCACAGCGCCGCCGGGGCACCGCAGCTCTGCCCGGTTTGCGGGCATAGCCAAGGTTATTTTGTCAGGCGGGAAGACTCGCCGTTTGGGGTATATTAAAGGAGATCCGATAAAGAAAAGGCCTTAACAAGACATTGTCTTGCTAAGGCCTTTTAGCTCTATGAAAACAGCGCTATGATCTTTGGGAGAAATATCAACAATCCCGCGATGGCTGCCATAACAGCGCACAGAAGCACCGCGCCGGCTGCCGCGTCTTTGGCAAGCTTGATCTTTGGGTTAGGTTCTGTTGTAAGTAGGTCGCAAATCGTTTCCACTGAGGTGTTAAGTGCTTCGGCACTCATGACGAGTGCAAAGAAAATAAGACAAGCGAGCCATTCCGTAACGCTTATAGAAAGTAAAAACCCAAATGCCGTAACGAGTAAAGCCGCAATAAAATGTATTCGCATGTTGCGTTCTTTTCGTAAGACAGCGAATATACCGCGAAATGCATATAGAAAGCTCGCCAGGAAACCGTGCTTTTTCATGCACACTCCTTCTGCAAAATCAAACGTGTTTCTATAGCTTTCCCCGGGAGATAGCAGATAAGCATGCATCTATCGCTGCTTTTCTTTTAGCACAAAAACCGTTATTCTACGCCATAATACTCAATGAGTTTTTGCACCCGCTCAAGCGCATCGCCGTTCACCCATACATCGGGCAGAAAACCGCGGCCCTCTTGGAACACGCGCTCATCATAACTAAGTAAAAGAGAACTACCCGAGCTAATATATATTCTTGAATTTGGAAGCGCAATGTTTTGCCCTAAGGAACCCAGTATCATACCCGCGCTGTTTGTGCCCACAAATACAACATTCCCTCTGGTACGTAGCACCGCCAGCAGCCATTCGCCGCCCGATATAGTACGGCTGTCCATCAAAACAAACAGCAACCCTTTTCCACTATTCCATTTTAATTCTGCTTCATCTTTCTGCACAATGTACCCGTTTTCGCCGGACTGGTAAAGATCCATAAGATAATCGTATGGATCAATGTGTGCTGTAGGGAATGAATAAGAGGAAAGGTTGCATGCGAAAATATAGTTCGATGCTCTGGTTGTTAGGTAATAATACCCTTTCCCGTATAGGTTTTTGGCAATGCCTTTGTAGTCATAATTGTTTAACCAAGCTTGAACCGCATCTGCATCCCCGCCCCCGTTACCGCGAAGATCAAGAATGGCAATCGGTTCGTCACGTAACCGGATGGCAGCACCGACAAAGCTTCTAAAAGCATCCTCCTGTGTATAATCCGTGCACGTGACAACGGGTACATCCGTATCCCAATCTGCTGAATACGGAATCATTGTATCGTATATTTGTTGCTCCACCACCTTTGAAAGCGTTAGCTCCCGCACACTGTTCTCTAAAGTAACGCTTACTGTAAGTTGCTTTGCCGTCTGCTTGGAAAGCATACCAATGTAATAAACAAGCCTTCCGTCACTGCTTATCGACCGCTTCATGTAAGTTTCGATATTCGTATCGCCGCCAACTGCGCTAATATAGTGTTTCGCATCGTCAATCATTGCGTAATAGCCTGTTTTATCGTGCGCAAACTCCAGTTCCTCTGAGCTAAAATAGCTGTACATATCTACGACCGGCCTACCGTTTATTGTAAAATGTCCATCCTGCACAAAAGAGAGGCGGTTCCGAAGTACTTCAACTAGCTTACCAATCTGAAACGAAGCACCAAACGTACCAATATCGTAAAGAATGGCGGTCTGCGCTTCCTCAAAGGCATAGTCCCCGCCAAAATATTCATAAGGCCCGTAACAAAAGCGAAGTGTGCGAAACAAAAGGTCGATATCGTGTTTTGCTTGGTTTATAGTGATAAACTTTTTTTCATCGGCAACACGGTTGAGGTTCTTCGTGAGCGAGATTAGCTCTTCTTCCGTGAAACCCACGTCCGTATCCGGAAGCGAAGGAATAAAATTGTGGATGCTGCTTTCGGGCACCATGTTTAGTTGGGCTTTGTGCAGGGCGTTCGCTTCCCGAAGAAGCGTATCAAAATCAGAGCCACTCGCACAGGCGGATAAAAGAAGAAAAAGAACGACGAGAATACCGCATACTAGCTTTTTCATGCTACGAGCACCTTCCTAACATAACCGCTTTCAGCACAAACAAAAGGCTGCACCTTTATACTATAATGACGCGGCATCGAGGCGGGAAATGCCGTTATTTTTCTGCAGTTTATAAGAAACACGAAAATATATATTGCTACATAGGGAAGAAATAGGGGGCAGTAGCACTTAATTAACAGTGCTTTAGCCCCGTTGTTGCTGACGATTAAATATCAATTTAGAAACTTGGCTGGTATCCCGAAAAGATTAAGCAAGAGGGATCAGCGAAAAAACAGCGGCAGATGTTCGCGGTTAGCCTCAAGCATTTCATCAAGCATCTGCTCCGCGTCGTCCACCGAGGGTACGAGGGGGTGATGCGCAAGTGCAAGAAGTGCGAGGCTCCGGTCGCCCGTAACTGCGGCATCAATCGCCAGCCGCTCGTAGGTCTTGACAGAGGATATAAGCCCTTTTGTGGCTTCGGGCACCGTTGTAACAGGTATAGGCTTTGGGCCGTCGCGGTATATGCGGCAATTTACCTCGATACAGTCGTCATCCCTTAAAAAGTCCAGCGTGCCCCGGTTTAAAACATTAACGGTCTGTACGTCGCCCGTGTCGTTATATAGCGAACACATAAGCCGCACGGCTGCCTCGGAATAGAACGCGCCGCCGCGCTCCTCCAACTGCTTGGGCTTGTAGTCAAGTTTTGGGTCGCTGTAAAGCGCAAGAAGCTCATTTTCCAATTGCTGTACCACCTGCGCACGGGTTCTTCCACCGCGGGCGTTTTCCTGTTCCTCAAGAAGCATTTCCCTGTTCGTATAATAATACTTGAGGTAATAGGAAGGGATGGCTCCGAGCGCGCGCAGGAAGTTTTTGTTCCACGCACCCTCGGGGACGTTTTTTGCGGTATAGTTCTCGCGCCTGCCAATCAGCTCGCTTAGCTTATCCTCACCGTCTATATCAATCTTTGTGACAAAGTGCAGGTGGTTGAGGCCGGTGAACTCGCAATATACCCGGCTTTCCTCTACACCGTACGTTTGGCACAGCCATTTAACCATACCGATAGGGGAATTACATAGGCCGATCGTACGGATGTCGGAATATTTATTAAGTGCTTGCGTGACCATGCCGGAAGGGTTGGTAAAGCTCAAAAGCCATGCATCGGGGCAGAGCCGCTTCATGTCTTTGGCTATATCGAGCATCACGGGAATGGTGCGTAGTGCCTTCATCATCCCGCCGGGGCCTGTAGTTTCCTGCCCGATCATATTGTATTTAAGCGGTATGGATTCATCCAGCGCACGTGCCTTTAAAAGCCCCACGCGAAGCTGTGTAGAAACAAAATCCGCTCCGTAGAGCGCTTCTTCGCGGTTAAACGTAAGGTCCACCTGCATGGGCAGTCCCGATCTTTTCACCATCCGTTGTGCCATCGCCCCAACGACCGTGAGCTTATGTGCTCCCTCGGGGATGTCTACCAATACAAGCTTTTCTACGGGAAAATGCTCGTAATTCTTAATAAGCCCTTCAATAAGTTCCGGCGTATAGGTAGAACCTCCGCCGATGACAGCCAATTTTAATCCCCTTGCCATATTGCTCACTCCTTTTTGAGGCTCAGTTCTTCACAAAGCGTGCTATAAACCCGCTCGTCCACAGTGCGCACGCCCAATTGCATCGCCATCAAAAGCGCACCGGCAACAGGCTGTACCTTTAAAATACAGTATCTGCACCCGGGGGATGCACGTTCCACCGCGTTTTTGATGTAGGGGAGCAAAAAGCGGCTGTCGCCCTGCGAGAGGATACTGCCTGCAAGCACAAGATCAAAACAATCCTCCTGCATGTTAAGCTTTTTTATGACCGCCGCTGCGGCTAAGCCCAGTTCTTCGCCCTGCTTTTTCAATATGCCGCGCGCCACTTCGTCATCCTTTGCTACCTCAAACAGCATGGGTACGAGGCCTGAAGGTACATCGTGTTCATGGTCAAGATAATCGTCCCGCATTGCCTCCACGCTGTCAAACCCAAGCGTTTTGAGGATTGCGCCGGTCAACAGTGTTGGTTCCGCCCGACCGTCCCACGCGCGGATCACGCTTCGAAACGCCTCCACCGCCAGTTCACTGCCTCCGAAATCGCCGAATGCATAGCCAAAGCCGCCGCACTGGTATTCGGCTCCATGTTTATTGATGCCGTAAGCATTCGTGCCCGTGCCGCAAATAAGCACAACCCCGTAGTTAAGGTTTGTACCTGCTCTAAGTGCAATAATTGTGTCGCATACGATTTTCGTGCTTTTGAACTTCAGATCGGCGAGCATAGGACGAAGTATAGTAAAATCGTGCTCCCTGTCCGCACCCGCAAGCCCGAAAACAGCGTGTTCAATAAAGTCGCGCGTAAGGCCGGCATTCTTTAGAGCATCGTCCACCGCGGCATAAATGTTTTTTCGAGCTGTCTCGCGGTCTATTTGATGGTTGCCGCAGCCGCTCAATGCGCTGCCTACGATACGTCCCGATTCATCGCATATGACGCAAAGTGTTTTGCTGCCACCGCCGTCCACGCCTAAAAAATACATGTTTGCTCACGCTCCTGATTTACTTCCCTTAATGTCCAATGAACATGCGTTTAAAGTCCTTGCAAAGATGCTGCGCAACGGTGCGGCCGGTGGTGAGCGCTACGGGCACTCCGCCGGGGTTCATGAGCCGCTGCCCGGCAAAGTACAGGTTGTTGACGCTTTCGGACTTGCAGGGGTAGGCTGCAGGTGCTGTGCCAACCGGAGAAACAGACATCCACGAGCCCCTATAAGAGTTAAGATAACGCTCGTAAGTTAGGGGGGTAGCAACGTCCCACACCGCAATTTTGCCTTCAAGCTGCGGGAATTTGCGTGTAAGAATGCCGATATATTTCTCTGCAAGTTTTTGCTTTTCAGATCGGTAAGAACCGTTTTCCTTGGCGGCTTTCCAAAAATCGTAGGTGTCACCGATTATCACGCCGGTCAGCGCGGTACAGCCATCAGGTGCGTAGCCTGAATAGCCCGCGTAATTGCATAGGTTCACAACAGGCTCCTGCTTGCCGCCGCAGAAAAAGGGTTCATCCGGCACAAAATGGAGGCGTTCGGGCAGCATGGAAAGATCTGCCTCGACGCCGAGTGCGATGAAGGTATTCAGGAGCGGGTTAGTATTCTCGCGCATGCGCTGCATCCACTTCTCGTTGAGCGGTGTGGTAAACAGCGTGTCGATTGCCATGCGTGTATCCTGCGTTACGATAACAGCTTGTGCATGCACGATTGTGCCGTCATCTAGTTCCACACCGGTGGTCTTTCCGTCTTTTAGGAGTACGCGGGCGACTTTTTTGCTGTATTCGATTTTACCGTCCAAATGCTCATAAAGATCCGCCATGCGCCGCGTCATTGCGAGAGAACCTCCCTCGGGGTAGCCGCCGTCACCGCACGTGAGGGTAGCGATGGTGAACACAAGCCCCGTAGCGCTCTGCTCGGGACCGATGGCACTTTCAAAAAGTAAACGTATCGCGGGGCTTTGAAAGCGAGCCGCGTATTCTTTGACGGTGATGGAGGAATAAAACATCATCCGAGGCACGGCGCGAAGCGTTTTGAAAAGTTCAGAAAGAGAGGATGCTGTTTTCTCGCGCATTCTTACACCGCGTACATTGGAAACAGGCATGGAGACGCTTTCAAACTTTTTAATATCATCGCAAAGCGTGTTAATCTCTTGCGTATCCTCGGGCGAGATTTTCAAGAAATGTGCGCGTAGCCTTTCCGCATCGCGATACAGGCATACTTCTGTTCCCTCATAGTGGAGCACAAAAAAAAGGGTCACGGTACAGAACCTTTGTTGTATCGTCCAGTGCACCCACCTCGCGCCAAAGCTTATTTAGTGCCTTTTTTGGCGATGAGCCCGTGAGCCAATGTAAACCGCCCTCAAACAAATAACCCTTGCGACGCCAGCTCGTTGAAGCTCCGCCCGGCAGGTTGTGGCTTTCATAAATCACGGTGTTAAAACCGCTCCTTTGCGCGTATATGCCCGCTGACAGCCCGGCGATACCGGCACCGACGATAATTACATTTCCCATATGCACCTCCAAAACATATAAAACATTCGTCATTGAAATGTAAAATTCCTGCGACAGCCCGGTATGCCTGCTATAATAAAGAGCAAATCGGAGTATGATTTGGGATAGAGAGGAAGTAAATCGTGCTTGACCGCGCATTCTATTTACAAAACGGCATTGACCTTGCAAAGGCGCTCATCGGCAAGGTGCTTGTACATGAAACACCCGATGCCATTCTGAAAGGCCGAATTGTTGAGACAGAGGCATACATGGGTGCTGTCGACGCGGCAGCGCATTCCTATAGAGGCAATCCTTTCGGCCGCGTGAACGTGCAGTATAACGAGGGAGGCTTTGCTTACATTTATTTAATTTACGGCATGCACAGCTGCATGAATGTGGTGGCAAACGTAAGCGATGTACCGGAGGCGGTTTTGATACGCGCGCTAGAGCCCGTCTTAGGTATAGAGGAAATGAAAAATAACCGCAAAACCGACGCGGTCAAGGCACTATGCTCAGGCCCCGGCAAGCTATGCCAAGCCATGCGTATCACGAGAGAGCAATACGGCCTCGATCTTTGCGAAAAACCTCTGTACATCGAGGAGCCGGAGGAGAATCGCGTAATACTCATTGGTGCTACCAAGCGCATCAATGTGGATTATGCTGGGGAGGCAGCGCTTTACCCTTGGCGCTTTGTGGAGCTTGAAAGCCCGTATTTAAGCAAAAAGGTGAAGCCGCAAGAGCTAATCCTGTCCGATTAAGGTACCGCTATACGCTCCTCAAACCATGCGGACATATCCTTGCCCGTTGCATCGGAAAATGCAGCGATTAAATCGCTTCCCTTTGCATTTTTATAGCTGTGTTCGCCTATGTAATCTTGCAGCGCATCATAAAACGCATCGTCGCCGATCGTTTTATATAGCTCGCGCATAACATGCGAGCCGTAGGCGTATACCACATAGAAGTAATCCGAAGTGTTATCGGGGAAGCTAGAAAGAGGCGCATCGAGGCGAAGCGTCCTTTTATAGCTGTCAAGGCCTTGAAATACGTAGTCCCATAACGGCGTATAGATATCCTGCGCTGTTTCGCGGATGAATTCGAAGCCCAGAAAATCCACAAGCGATTCGTCCACCCAAGGC